>DASUBD010000314.1:0-5793 GCA_035763445.1 Candidatus Angelobacter sp. | reverse complement strand
GGACCGCATGGGCGTGCCGTTCAACCGCACTCCGGAAGGCCTGCTTGATTTTCGGCGCTTCGGCGGCACGCTGTACCACCGCACAGCATTTGCCGGTGCTACTACGGGGCAACAGCTGCTTTATGCACTGGACGAGCAGGTTCGGCGTCATGAATCCGAAGGCCGGGTAAAAAAGTACGAACACTGGGAGTTCCTGAGCGCGGTGCTGGACGGAGAAAAGACCTGTCGGGGCATCTGCGCCATGGATTTGCGGACGATGGAGGTCCGCACCTTCCCTGCTGATGCCATCATTATGGCCACCGGCGGCATCGGCGCGATCTTTGGCAAATCAACCAACTCGGTGGTGTGCACCGGATCTGCCCAGTCCGCGCTTTACCAGCAGGGCTGCTATTACGCGAACGGCGAATTCATCCAGGTGCATCCCACGTCCATTCCCGGCGAAGACAAGCTGCGCTTGATGTCTGAATCGGCCCGCGGAGAAGGCGGACGAGTCTGGGTCCCAAAAAATAAGGGAGATAAGCGCGACCCGAAAAGCATTCCTGCAAATGAGCGCTGGTACTTCCTGGAAGAGTGGTATCCCAAGTACGGGAATCTGGTGCCGCGGGACGTGGCTACGCGCGCGATCCATAAGGTGGTTTACGAGCACGAACTGGGCATTGATGGGCAGCCGATGGTCTATCTCGATCTGACGCATATTGACCGGGCCACGCTCAATCGCAAGCTGGAAGGCATCCTGGAAATTTACGAAAAGTTTGTGGGCGATGATCCACGCGAGACGCCCATGAAGATATTTCCGGGCATGCACTACACCATGGGCGGGCTGTGGGTGGATTACAACCAGGCCACCAATCTCAAAGGAATTTTTGCCTGCGGAGAATGTGACTTCAGCATTCATGGGGCCAACCGACTGGGCGCGAACTCGCTGGTCTCATGCATCCATGGCGGATTCATTGCCGGGCCGCAAGCGGTGCAGTACGCAAAGAACAACAGCAAGTCCACGGATGGCGTGAGCAGCACCGTGTTTGACTCTGAGAGGAAACGCCAGGAAGACGCCAACGCCAGCCTGTTGAGCGCCAGCGGCACGGAGAACCCTTTCCGCATCTGGCGCGAACTGGGCGAGATCATGACCAAGAATTGCACCGTGATCCGCTACAACAAGCCGTTGCAGGAGACGGATGCCAAGCTGGTGGAATTGCTGGAGCGCTTCAACCACATCAACTTGAGCGACAAGAGCCAGTGGGCGAATACAACGTTTGTGTTTGCGCGGCAGCTTTATAACATGCTGCAACTTTCACGCGTGATTGCACAGGGCGCGGCCATGAGAAATGAATCGCGCGGCGCGCATTACAAGCCGGACTTCCCTGAGCGCGACGATAAGAACTGGATGAAGACCACGAAGGCTTATTTCGCTGCTGATGTGGATGAGCCGCGCTTTGAATTTGAACCGGTGGATGTATCGCTGCTGCCGCCAAGGCCGCGGCGGTATGACATGGCTAAGTAACCCAAAATCTTTGAAACACAGAGGGACGGAGTAAACGGAGGAAATTGAAGAAGTACCGTTTCACTTGCTGAATCAAAATTTATTTTCCTCTGTGTCCTCAGTTCCTCTGTGTTTCAAAGGTGTTGATTTTCTAACGATGGCGGACGAACAAAAACGCGGCGCATCACCACTGTGGTATCGCAATACGGCAATCATCTTTTTTGCTATTGCGGCGGTGCTGGCTTGGGCGGGAATCCGGCGGCATGACTGGGTGTACTGGGCGTTTGCCGGGATTACATTTTTGAACGCAATCATGACGACCCTGAAGTTTCTTACCGTACGGGAGACGGGACGATAATGGCAGAGAAAGTTGTTCTGAAGATTAAGCGGCAGGAGAGCCCGAAAGCTCCATCGCGCTGGGAAGAATTTGAGCTGGCAAAGAAGCCGGGAATGAATGTGATCTCAGCCATGATGGAGATTGCCCTGAACCCGGTGACCCGCGACGGCAAAGCCACCACGGCCATTGCCTATGACTCGAACTGCCTGGAAGAAGTTTGCGGGTCGTGCGCCATGCTGATTAATGGCCGGGCTCGCATGGCATGTTCCGCTCTGGTGGACAAGCTGGACCAGCCAATCACGGTTGAGCCCCTGAGCAAGTTCCCTATCGTCCGCGATCTTGCTGTTGACCGCAGCGTCTTGTTTGAAAACCTGAAGGCCGTAAAAGCCTGGGTGCCCGTGGACGGAACCTACGACCTGGGCTCAGGACCGCGCATGTCACCCAGCGAGCGGGAAGAGCGGTATCCAATCTCCCGCTGCATATCCTGCTGCTGCTGCATGGAAGTCTGTCCGCAATTCAACGAGCAAACCGGGTTTGTGGGCGCAGCAACCATTGCGCAGGTGAAGCTGTTCAATGAGCATCCCACAGGCGCGGCGCTGAAACACGAACGGCTGCGCGCACTAATGGGCGATGGCGGCATCCAGGAATGCGGATACGCCCAGAATTGCGTTGAGATCTGCCCCAAAGATATCCAGCTGACGAGCGCAATTGCCGATACTGGACGCGAAGTGATCAAGCAGGCTTTCAAGGATTTCTTCCGGGGATAGCGGCTGCAAACAATCAATTTCAGGTTTCTGATTTCTTTGTTGCGCAAAAGTGACAAAAAGTGTCAAATGAGGACTTTTAATTACCAAAGTTCATCATAGTTGACAACTTTTGGCGTAGCGTTTTTTGCGAATTCAGGCGAAACTCTGAGCTGTAGCGCGGCAGCACTGGTTTAAAATCTGACATCCAAAGAAGTTGCAAGGAAAGTAGCTGGAACAGGAATAAGAACCCGATGGGCGCCAAGAAAACAGGACTGATTACTTCGTCGATTATGCTGCTTGCAGCCGCCGCGGCAGCGCTTCCGGCCAATGGTGTACACCAGACGCGCTACCACCATCGCCGCGCGCATTTTCGCCACGTGGTGTGGAATCCTGTCCTGAAGGGCTCCGCTGATTCCCAGCTGCGGCAGAACGAAGAAATTGACCGCCTGCAGCTGCCCCGCATCGCGGATGACCAGCAATTGCTGGAGCTTGAGCGCACCCAGGAGCTGGTTCCAATCGAGGAAACGCGGGCCCTGCACGTAAGCGAGTCCATCAAGCCGGACAAACGGTATGCGCGGCCATGGGTGATTCAGTTCCTGAATGACATGAGCCAGGCGTACTACAAGGAATTTCACCAGCCTTTGCAGGTGAATTCGGCAGTCCGCACGGTTGAGCAGCAACATAAGCTGCGCCGCACCAACCGGAACGCCGCGCCCGACTCGGGTGAAAGCGGTTCTTCCCACCTGGCCGGCATCACGGTTGATCTGGCAAAACGCGGCCTGACCCGCACACAGCACAAATGGATTGAAGACTACCTCAAGAACCTGCGGGATGAGAACCTGATTGAAGCCGCGGAAGAGCGCCATCAGGCCTGCTTCCACGTGATGATTTCAGATCGCTATACGGAATGGCGCGAGGCGAATTCAACGGCTGATAAAATCGCCAGTGAATGAAGCTACTTGCCTTTCTGATCTGCGCAGCCCTTTTGGCAAATCCCGCAATCGCTCAATCCAAACGCCAGCGGGCTAAAACTTCGCACAAAACTGTCGCCCGGCCGGCACCCAAACCCGATACTGCGCAATCGATCCACCAATCAGCGCTGATCATTGACACGCACGCGGACACTCCGCAGCGCTTTCTGGATGAAAATTTTGACGTGGGCGAGAACACTCCTGTTTCAGAAGGCCAGATCGACCTGGAAAAGATCAGAAAAGGCAATCTGGGTGCGGAGTTCTTCTCCATCTGGGTGGAACCAAGTTTCAAAGGCCATTATGCCGAGCGGGCGATGAGCCTGATTGACAGTGTTTATCAACAGGCGGCGCGGCATCCGGACAAAATGAGTATGGCTTTCACCGCGGACGACATCGTGCGCATCCACCAGCAGCACAGGTTCGCCGCGCTGATGGGCATTGAAGGCGGACACGCCATTGAGAATGACATGCGCCTGCTGCGCGATTTCTACCGAATGGGCGTGCGGTATATGACACTGACCTGGTCCAACACCAACGATTGGGCTGACTCCTCCGGCGACATCCAGGACCCGAACGTGAAGCACCACAATGGGATGACAGACTTTGGCCGAGACGTGGTGCGGGAGATGAACCGACTGGGCATGATGGTGGATGTTTCGCACGTTTCTGATGCCACGTTCTACCAGGCGCTGCTGGTAAGCCAGGCGCCGGTGATTGCTTCGCATTCTTCTTCGCGGGCGCTGACGATTCATCCGCGCAACATGACGGACGACATGCTGCGGGCTGTCGCCCGAAATGGTGGCGTGGTGATGGTGAACTTTTACTCTGCATTTGTAGATGAGGATTACCGTAAGGCATCGTCTGATCCGGAAAAGATGAGACAACGGGATGCCGCGCTTGAGGCTTACAAAAAGGCGCATCCGCATTCGGATGGAAGCCCGGTCACTTATCAGGAAACGGCGGCGATTGAAAAACAATGGTCGGCGCAATTTCCGCGGCCTCCGCTGAAGTCGCTGATTGATCATATTGATCACGTTGCGCACGTCGCCGGCATTGACCATGTGGGTTTGGGATCAGACTTTGATGGGATTACGTCTTCTCCGCAGGGAATCGACTCTGTTGCCGACCTGCCCAAAATTACGGAAGCACTCTTCCAGCGCGGCTACACGCGAGAGCAGATCGACAAAATTCTGGGTGGCAACTTTCTGCGAGTGATGCGAGAAGTGGAAGCCACTGCACAAAGATTGCAAGCAGAACGCCGTGAGGACGATCCGCTTTCATTCGATGAAATTTGTCTGAAGCTGGCAAATAATGTCAGCAGCGCACGACTAATGGATCTGATCCGCGAACGCGGAGTGGATTTCAGCCTTACGCCAGATTATCGCGACCGACTGAAGAGCTATAACGTAGATGGCGCGTTGCTGGAGGAAATTGCGCGGGCAAGGCGCAGATAGCGAATTCAGCCAGCAAAAATCTGCTTTGCAAGCTACCGCCTGACTGGGCAAAGCAGATTCCTGCTGCACGGCTTGTGGCGACTACTCCTTGACGCCAGCCTTGATGCCTGCCTTCCTGATGTAGATGTTGCCGTTGAAATCTTTAAATTGAATGTCCTGGCCTCCGCCGTTGATGGTTCCGCGCACGGTCTTATCAACTCTCACGCGATACTTTCCGCCCTGAGCACGGTTATCTTCCACCGTCTCCTTGGGAGCGGTGGCTTGCAGTTGGACGTCAAAGTCACTGAAGACTTCTCCGTTGTCAGTGCGCATGCTGACGTTGGCTTTCAAATCCGGCGGGAAGGTAACATCAATATCGCCATTGAGCGAACTGAACGCCATGGGTTTCTGCGGATTGATGCGGATAAATGTAACCAGCACCTTGCTGTTCAGGGCATGGGCAACTGCGCTGCCGGAAATGTTCTTGAGTGTGACAGGCCCATTGACGTTATCCACATCAAGTTCTCCGTCTACTCCGGTGACTGTGATGCTGCCGTCATTCACGCTCTTTAGAGAGAGTGAAGTGTGGATCGGCACAGTGATGTTCAAATCCACTGCGCGGCTGATCTGGTCAGTGGACACACGCACCTGATTGTTGTCTGCGTCCACAGAAAGTCCGGTTGACGCGATTGGAATACGACGCATGCCGCTTTCTGCGCGGGAATCATTCCGGCCGCCTTCGCGGAGGCGAGCTTCCACGGTGACCTCCTTCACGTCAGCAGCTGTAACCGTGATGCTGCCGTTGAGAAGGTGCGCCCGAAGCTGC
>DASUBD010000313.1:0-3894 GCA_035763445.1 Candidatus Angelobacter sp. | reverse complement strand
AGTAGTTACGGTGAGTGATGATGGCGGATCGAGCGGACGCCTTCGCCGTGAGCTGAACATGCTGCCTCCGGGAGACATACGCAACTGCCTGGTGGCCCTCTCAGCCGACGAAAACCTGATCTCCAAGCTGTTTCAGTTTCGCTTTTCCAGTTCCGGGGAACTGGAAGGCCACAGCTTTGGGAATTTGTTTCTGGCTGCTCTTACAGCAATGACCGGCGATTTTCCGGACGCGGTTAGACAAGCTTCGGAGATTCTGGCCACGCGCGGGCACATCCTGCCGGCAACTTCCGCCAACGTAGAGCTGGAAGCAGTCATGAATGACGGTTCGCGCGTGCGCGGCGAAACCAAAATCACAGCCAGCGACCAGAGAGTAGTTGAACTCACGTTGGACCCTGCTCAACCGGAACCGCTGCCACAAACTCTGGAAGCAATAGCAGCAGCAGACATCATCACGATTGGCCCAGGATCACTCTTCACCAGCCTCATTCCCAATCTCCTCGTACGGGGCATACCCGAGGCGATTTCAGCTTCAACAGCGGTAAAAGTATTCATCTGCAATCTGATGACGGAAGCCAATGAAAGCCTGCAAATGTCGGCATCGGACCACATCATGGCCATTTATTCGCACGCAGGCAATGGGTTGTTCAACTACGCTTTGGTCAATTCCGCGCCAGTCTCAGAAGAAATGAAGAAGAGATATGAGGACGAACGCGCAGAACCGGTGGAATGCGATTGCCCGGCGGTGGAAGCGCTTGGAGTGACTTGCCTTGCGGGCAACTTTCTGGAAGAACGCGACGTGGTGCGCCATGACACGGACCGGCTGTGCCGCGAGTTGCTGCGCCTGGCTCATCTCGAAGGGAGTAGAGCCCGGGCTGCCCAGACCGCGTTAAGATAGCTCTCAATGCCCGCAAAAAAAATGTCCGCGGAAAACACTTTCGCCATTGTCATTATGGCCGCCGGTAAAGGCACGCGGCTCAAATCAAAACGCGCCAAAGTCCTGCACCAGATCGGCGGTAAGCCGCTGTTACAGCATGTGATCTCTGCGGCAGCGCGCATTGTTCCGGAGCAGGACATCTACGTGGTAATCGGGCATCAGGCAGAGGAGGTGCGCGCCGCGGTGAAAGGCACAAGCGTGAGCTTCGTCCTGCAGGCGGAGCAGCGTGGGACAGGGCACGCGATCATGTGCGCTCGCGAACAGGTGCAGCAATACGCGAATATTCTGGTTCTCTCTGGCGACGTTCCCTTGATCCGTGCCAGCACTATTGAACGCTTACGCGAATTCCATCTCGCCCGGAAAGCTGCGATGACCATTCTGACGGCGGAGCCGGCCGACCCATTCGGCTATGGCCGCGTGATTCGTGCAGGCGCCGGCCGCGAAAACGTAAAGGCAATCGTGGAACAGAAGGCTTTGAGCAAAACCCAGCAGAAGGTGCGCGAGATCAATTCAGGGATTTACGCTTTTGCCACTCGCCCGCTATTTGCCGATATTGACCGCCTCACCTCCGACAATGCTCATCATGAGTTCTACCTTACTGACATGGCTGCTCTGCTGGTAAAGCGCAGGGCCAACGTGATCGCCATCAAGGCAGACGATGCGGAAGAAGTGCTGGGTGCGAACACGCTTGCGGAACTGGCCAGCCTGGATGCTCAACTTCGTATGCGCAAGTGCCAGGAACTGATGGCTTCCGGGGTGGTGATTTACCGGCCCGACACGTGCGTCATTGATCCTGATGTGGAAATTGCAGCGGACAGCGTGATTGAGCCCTTTGTGCAGATTCTGGGGAAAAGCCGCATCGGAGCGGATTGCCGTGTGCGCTCCTTCAGTGTGATCAGTGATTCGCAGCTGAGTAACAATGTCCTGGTAAGGCCTGGGTGCATCATTGATCAATCACAGATCAGCTCTGGGGCGATTCTGGGGCCTTACTCGCATCTGCGTCCGGGCAGCGAAGTTGGCGAAGGCGCGCATGTGGGCAACTTTGTGGAGACAAAGAAGGTCCGTATGGGACGGGGCTCCAAGGCGAACCACCTCACGTATCTAGGGGATGCTGAGATCGGAGCAGGCGTGAATGTGGGGGCTGGGACTATCACCTGCAACTATGACGGAACCCACAAGCACACCACCGTGATTGAAGATGGCGCCTTTATTGGAAGTGATTCCACTCTGGTAGCGCCGGTGCGGGTAGGCAAGCAAGCTTACGTGGCTGCGGGCTCCAGCATCACGGATGACGTTCCCGACGGCGCTCTGGCAATTGGCCGCAGCCGGCAGGTGCTGAAAGAAGGCTGGGCCAGGCGGCGGCAGGAAACCAGATCAAAAAACGACGGCAAGTAGCTCGAGAGAGGGCATTCTCAGCTGTCGCTATTCCAGCAGGCGCTGCTCTCGATTCCATCCCTCCTCTTATCATTTGTCTTCATCCTATCTGTCAGAGGGAGTTATGGCCGATCACAACCGAGATGTGACAAAAAGAGAATTTCCACAACAAGAACATGGACAGGCAGAGGCCAGTCCCAATCCGCACAATGAAAGCAATGTGATTGAAATGCCCATAAGAACCGATCAGCGTCAGGAGACGGGCGGAGAAAATGTGGCGCGAACTCCCAGCACCCGTGAAGGGCGTCTGCATCCCTCAGTGGGAGAAGGAGTTGGCGGCGGTGTCGCCGACACTGACAGCATGTTCAATAATGCCGATCCTCAAACCGCAGAGATCCTCTCATCTGGAACAAAAAAGCGGCGTGGAACAAAGAAAAAAAAGCCAGCGTAATCACGGATTAAAAAAGAATGAAAGTTCGGATCTCGATTTGCACCGAGCTATCGAAACGAAAACGCTCTCTAACGCATCATTCTTAGTGGAAGCCTGAAAAAGCCACAGGCGAGCATTCCACTTATTTATTCATTCATAAAAAGGAGGCGCATCATGTCCAACATGACACGTTGGGATCCATTCAACGAATTTCCAAGCCTTCAGGACCGGTTCAACCAGTTGCTGAACCAGCCGTTTGGGTTCTTCCGCGGCTCTAACCCGATGACGGAACAATCGCTGACCGCTCCTAATTTTGTGCCCGCGGTAAACGTATTTGAAGATGAACACACCATCAAAATAGACGCAGAGCTTCCGGGCATGGAAGAAAAGGACATTGAGGTCAGCCTGGAGAACAATGTCCTCACCATCAGCGGGGAGCGCAAGCTGGAGAATGAGGAAAAGAAAGAAAACTTCCACAGGATTGAGCGCAGCTATGGCCGGTTTACCCGGTCTTTCACACTTCCTCCCACCGTGGAAACAGAAAACGTGAATGCCGAATTCAACAACGGCCTGTTGAAGATCACCCTCAATAAGAAGGAAGAAGCCAAACCCAAACAGATCAAGATCGGCGTGAGCAAGCCGACGGCCAAGGCAAGCAAGGCTGCATAGACCAGAATTCGAAACAAGGCGGCTGCGGAAAGCGGCCGCTTTTTTCTGGCTTTTACTTCTAGGGTCTTGGGGACTGGGTGGGTGCAGAGCCCTGCTCAGCGGCGCCGTCTTCAGGATTAATGGCGGCAAGTTCCTTCAAGATTCCCTGCTCCTGATCAGAGAAGAGACTCTTGAAGCGATCCGATTCCATTACCTGCTCCCGATGCTGTGGATCCATCCGGCGGAGATGACGCAATGCTTTGTGCAGTGCGACGCGGCGGTCAGGCGGTAACGTCTGCATTTTCTGGTTGGCATCACGGACCTTCTCATGCTGCTCTTTGGTGAGGCTGGCCCAGAAGTTCATGCGTTTGATGGCAAGATCACGCTGATCAGGCGTGAGAGTGTTGAATTTCCGCAGACGGTCGCGCAATGCGTTCTGGCGTGCCGGAGCCATCTTCTTGAAATTAGGGTCGTTTTCCAGCGCTTTCTCCTGCTGGTCCAGCGGGAG
>DASUBD010000312.1:0-3163 GCA_035763445.1 Candidatus Angelobacter sp. | reverse complement strand
TCGCGGGGCCGGCAACTACGCTGACAACCGGAACAACGGCCCGCGGTGTCGCCCTGGACGCGACGCGCTAGACTTTTATCGCACCACGCCCTGAAGCGGAGAACTCGCTGTCGCGTAGAGCTTCCGGGGCATTCTGCCGGCGAGGTAGGCTGCTCGCCCCGCTATGACCGCGTGCTGCATGGCCTCAGCCATCAGGATGGGGTCTTCTGCGTGCGCGATGCCGGAGTTCATCAGTACGGCGTCAGCGCCTAGTTCCATGGCAACGGCAGCATCGGAGGCCGTGCCTACACCGGCATCCACGATCAAAGGGACGTCTGTTATCAGTTCGCGAAGGATCTGGATATTGGCAGCATTCTGGATTCCCATTCCGCTGCCGATCGGCGCTCCCAACGGCATAATCGCACTGGCGCCTGCATCGAGCAGACGTTTGGTAACCACTGGATCGTCAGAGGTATACGGCAGAACAGTAAATCCTTCCTTCACCAAAATCCGGGTGGCTTCAATGGTGGCCTGTACGTCTGGGTATAGGGTTTTCTGGTCGCCAATTACTTCTACTTTCACCCAGTCAGATAATCCCACCTCACGGCCCAGTCTGGCAGTGCGGATGGCTTCTTCAGCGGTGTAACAGCCGGCAGTATTGGGAAGCAGGAAGTACTTCCGCGGATCAATAAAATCAAGCAGCGATTCCTTGCTGCGGTCCAGGTTTACACGCCGCACCGCCACGGTCACCATCTCCGCTTCACTGGCCTCGATGGCTCGCGCCGTCTCTTGTCCTGATTTGTACTTGCCTGTGCCAACAATCAGCCGTGAACGAAATTGCCGCCCTGCAATGGTGAGTGAGTCCATGCGCAATATTGTAATGAATTATTCCTACAGGGGAAGCGCGCGGCCCTTGGGTTGCCAGAATCGCCGAAATTGGCAAATTGATGATTAAACCAGCGTCTTCGCAATTATCTGGGTTCGACTACCAGAGTGGCGTTGCTGCGGTCGAAGAAGACGAACCGGAAGAGGGAAGCTGGCAGCAATCCATCCTGGGGATCGTTAGGCTTCAACAGGTCATTGCGGAGCACGATAGCAGACTGGTTGATCAGCGAGCGTTCGGCAATCATCATTTCAGGAACAACAACCGTCGGCGCCGCGTAATTTGAGCCGTTGGTGGCAACCTGCATCATGCAGGGCGCAGCCACGCAGTAACCCGCAATGGAGCGCACGCGGCTTTGGAACAGCAGGACGCTTCCTATGCCTGAGTCCAGCACCAGGTTCCAGCTGCCTTGTGGAGAAGATTGTGATGCCACAGGGATGAGAATGCGCGAATCGTTAATCTGCACGTTCACACGCCGGCCGGATGGCACAGGAGCTGAATCGGGAAAGGGAAAGATGGCCATGCGTTGGTGACGGTAATCGAGCAGAAACGAGAACTGCAGGAGAAAGTTCATGCCCATCACGCCGCGAATCCTGCTATCGAGGGTGCGAATTTCTCCGAGGGGCGCGCCAAGAACTTCCATGTGAGCAACAGATGCCCGTCCTGCCTGCAGGGTATCCGCGTAGTAGCGCACCACAGGGGTCGCATCGGCCAAAGTCGCCAGGGCCGTTCTGTCCACGGGCTTCAACTTGAGATCTGCCGCAAGCCCGGGATCTACCAGCGTGGTGTTGGTTCCCGTGTCCACCAGAAAATCAAACGGGCCCTGCCCGTTGATGGAAACGTGAACCACAATCAAGTAGCCATTTACCGTACGGACAGCAAGGTTCGTGCCGGGAGTCTCGGCATCGGCTGCTCGAAGCACCGCAGGTAGAGCGGCCAGAAAAACAAAAAGGCAAAGACTGCGCGAGATGGCTGACGATTTCATTGTGCTTGGGAAAAACTGCGGGGCCCATCTCGGGGGAGAGAGTGAAGCCATCGTAGGATGGTTCACCAAGGCGAGGAAGATCACTTACGGGCGCGAACTAGTGCGGGGAGAGTAATTACTAAAGGCGGATGGACTCGCTGCGGGCGGAGATGAAGGATCGTGGCGGCTCTAGCACTGGCGTTTCAGTTCGTGTAGAAGATTGAGTGCTTCAAGGGGGGTAAGATTGTTGATGTCGGTAGCGCGCAGGCGATCGATAATTTCCTGCGAGACTGGAGTAAACATCGTCAGTTGAACTTGTGCTTCCGGAGCACCCGCGCCAGGGGTAAGGTGGGCTGTCGCTTCGCGTTCCGCGCTTTCATGCTCATGCAGGACCTCGCGAGCGCGCACGACAACCTCAGCCGGAAGTCCGGCCAGCTTAGCCACTTCGATGCCGTAGCTGCGGTCAGCCGCGCCAGGCTCTACTTTGCGCAGAAAGACGATTCCACCGGCATTTTCTTTCACTGAAACGTGAAAATTCTTGACTCCCTCAAGGCGGTCCAGTTCCGTCAACTCATGGTAGTGAGTAGCGAAGAGGGTCTTGGCGCGGCTGGTGGAGTGAACATATTCCACCACGGCCCAGGCAATGGCCAGTCCATCATAGGTGGCGGTTCCGCGGCCGATTTCGTCCAGCAGGATCAGCGAGCGCGGAGTGGCGGTGTTGAGTATGGCGGCGGTCTCAGTCATTTCCACCATGAACGTGGAGCGCCCTCGAGCCAGGTTGTCACTGGCTCCTATGCGGGTAAAGATGCGGTCCACAATGGGCACCCGTGCGGAACGTGCAGGCACAAATCCGCCCATCTGCGCCATCAACACAATCAGCGCCGTCTGGCGCAGGTAAGTTGACTTGCCACCCATGTTGGGGCCGGTGATGAGTAGAATGCTGTGAGTCGTGGAATTGAGAAAAAGATCATTGGGAACGAAACGATCATTGCTACCGGTGAGTTCCTGCTGCTCCAGCACGGGATGGCGTCCGTCAACGGTCTCAAGTTCTTCTGCGGATGTCGCGCCTTCGAATGCGAATTGCGGTCGGCAATAGCCGCGATTTTGCGCTATGAACGCCAGCGATGCGAGCACGTCGACCTCAGCCAGCGCAAGCGAAGTCTGGCGGATACGACGGGCTTCGCTTGCAACGGCGGTACGCAGCTCGGCAAAAAGCCGCCGCTCGATTTCGACGATTTTCTCCTGCGCATCCAGAACTTTGGCTTCGTACTCTTTCAGTTCGGGCGTGGTGAAGCGCTCAGCATTCACCAGCGTTTGCTTGCGTTCGTAGTCGGCAG
>DASUBD010000311.1:0-13136 GCA_035763445.1 Candidatus Angelobacter sp. | reverse complement strand
GCATTCAACACACTATTTTTCACCTTTCGCCGATACTGGGCGACGGAGGCGCGATCGAGAAATTCCTTGCCGAATTGCATTCACTGAAAACTGAGATCGAGGCGAGAGCACCGCAATATTTTGATTTCCAGGCATTACGGTACGCGGCGCCGGCCCATGCCACATTGAACCTGATCGCGCCAGCCGCGACGGCCCATCTGCTGGCGGGCTTTGCCCTCACCCCTCAAGCCGCCGCATCCAGTTATGTGATTACCAGTCGCAGCAGCACCAAATTCTCAGCTCTGTGCGAGGCCATCGGCATCACTTACGGTATCAGCCTCCTGCCGTTCGAAGGCGACGCAAGGCTCAATGCCGTTGACCGTATCTTTGGCGAGCGGACCGTCGATTTTCGCAGGCATCTTGCGACCCAGGCAGCAGCCCACCCGGTCGAAACTTTGCTGTCCAATGTAGAGCTCTTCGTGGAAGATGCGGTATTGGAAGAAGAGATGCAGATCGCAGCATTTGAGTCCATCCGGCAGCGCCAAGAGAACGCGCTGGCGATCCGGAGGAAACGAATCGGACAGTTGCCGGAGAGACTGGCACGCAAGACGCTCAACAGAAGCGGCTTTCCGCTGGATTATTACTCTGCCGGCACGGGCCAGCAGACAATCATTATTTTGAATGCGATTGGACAGGGACTGGAATATTGGTATCCGCTGTTACACGAACTTATAGAAGATTACCGAGTGGTTATCTGGGAACCACGAGGGACCGTCTTCCCTCCTCCACCCTTTGGATTGGAGGAGCAGGTGAACGACGTGGAGGCTATCGTTCAAGAGGAGGCCATCGAAAACTGCCATCTGATCGGCTGGTGTACAGGGCCGAAGGTGGCCATTGACTTCTACCTTCGTCACCCCGATCTCGTACAGTCCCTGGCATTCCTGAATGGCACCTTCAAATGTGCCGGAAGCCCTGAGGAACTCGATAGTCCTTACGAGCACAACCTCGAATCGCTATGCCAGCTGCTGGTACGAAAACCAACCATGGCCGATTCTGTGATGAAGACGTTAATGGCGCGGGTAGAGCAAGGCGAAGTTGAGTTGCTGGAAGGCGCAGACGCGGAGCAGATGAGCGTAAGCGTACTTTCGCGGGCCAACTCCAGCTTAGGGTCTTACCTCCTGGCCCCATTCAAGACGAATGCAACAACGGTAAATTACGCTCACCAGTTAGTGGACTTCTGGGCTCATGATGCAAGACCCAAAGCCAGCGCAGTGCGCATTCCAGTATTGCTGGTGGCCACAGAATATGATCAGGTAGCAACACCACAGGCATCTGAGCAAGCAGCGGCATTGTTCCCGAACTCGCAGTGCGTGCTGGTTCGGGGCGCAACTCACTATTGTCTCTATGACCGGCCTGAATTTGTTGCCAATCTGTTGAGGAACTTTTTCTGTCTCTCCAGTAAGACAAGAACCACAAAGATCACGGCATCGCCGACCTCGCTTGCAGCCCATGCGAGCGTGGGCGTGAATTAGCCGCTATCGTCCATAACCGGTGAAATAACTTCTGCCTGAGTAGAGGCACTCTAATGGATCTGAGAAATCTCACGTCACGTCTTTCACAACGGCGCTATCCGAACGTAATCGTGACATTTGAAAATGGCAAGGTGGTTAGAAGGACCCATGAAACTTTGCACACGGACATCATTGAGGCCTGTTTCAGGCTCACGCAATGGGGTGTGCAAGCGGGAATGCGAGTGGGAATTTGGGCGTGCAACTGCTATCAGTGGATTGTTTACGATGCCGCGCTGCTTGAGCTGAGGGCCTTGTCAGTAGCTTTTACTGATGATTTTGCCGGCAGAAGCTCCGATGACTTGATTGAGAAGTACGCGCTTTCTCTGTTACTGGTGCCAGCTACAGAAGCCCGGCACAAAAGTGGACGGCAGGCGGATGCGGTTGCATTTCTGGATGGACGGAATGAGGTGATCCAGGCGATCGTCCGGAACCAGACGGAAGAAGATCCGGAATTTGAGAATATTGGATTGGTGTTTTCTTCCGGTTCAACGGGCAAACTCAAAGGTCTTAAGCTGAGCCGCCCGGGTGTAGAAGCCAGCGTTGACGCATTCACCTTGGTTGCCAAACCCCGGCCTGACGATTGCCTGCTGCTTTTTCTGCCCATCTCGAATTTTCAGCAGCGGCTTATGTATTACTCGGCGCTCTGGTACGGCTTTGATCTGATTGTCACGGACCCCACACGGCTGTTCCGCGCGCTGAAGGAACTGCACCCTACCATTCTTATTGCTCCCCCCATGCTGTACGAAACCTTTGAGACCCGCTTCTACAACCTGCCGAAGTGGAAGCGAATGACCGCGACAATGCTGGGCAACATTCTGCTTAGATTGCCGGGAAAATCGTTGCGCCAGCAGATGGCCCGACGATTCTATAAGGAAGCTTATGAGGCTTTGGGCGGAAAAATGCGATTCATGGTCACCGGAATGGCGCCGATCAAGCGCAGTACGCTCAATCTCTTTCGCCTGATGCAGTTGCCGCTGTTTGAAACCTACGGCATTACGGAATTTGGTGGCGTTGCGTTGAATTTGCCTGGAGCCAACAGAATTGGCTCTGTCGGACGGCTGCTGCCCGGGGTAGGCGTCGAACTTGCTCCGGATGGTGAGGTCATAGCCGTTCGCGAACACCGGATTGCTTCCACGTACTTCGAGTGCGAGGAAGGCGAAGCGGAAAAAACATTTATCACTCGCGACCGCGTTGCAACGGGAGATGTGGGGCGGTTTGATGAGGACGGCTATCTCTATCTGATAGGGCGCAAGAAAGAGATGATCGTCACAGCAGGCGGGAGCAAAATCCATCCGGAAATTCCCGAGGCGGAAATTGATGCCTGTCCTGATGTCGCCCGCTCTGTCGTTTTTGCAGATCAGGATTCGGCGGGGCTGGTTGCGGTAATAGTCCCGAAAAATTTGCAGGATCACTCGGCCAGAACGCGAATCCAGCAGTTTATCGACACGCGCAATGAACGCCGGCCGGCGCTGACAATCCGGCGGGTCCTGTTCAGCGATGAAGCGTTTTCACGGGAAAATGGGCTTTTGCGACCGAACCTAAAACTTGATCGAAAAAAAATAGGCGAACGCTTTCTCCGCACAGATCAGGAGACGGTCAGGCTCGAAGTGGCCAGGAGCGCGTGATGGAACTGAATGGCAAATTGGAAGAAAAAATCCTGGGACTTATTGCTGAAGGAATCCCCGGAAAGTTCAAGAAGGTCAAGCCTACGCATGAGACAAACCTGCAAAAGGAATTGGGCTTGGACTCGATTGGAATGCTGGCCCTAGTATTCCGGTTTGAAGAAGTATTTGGGATTGACATCGCTCAACTTGGCATCGAGATCAACATTGCGAAGCTCAGAACGGTGGGCGATCTTTTGCAGGCCGGCCAGGACATCTTAACCCAGGCAGAGAGCAAAGTATCCTGAAGCGAACATGGAAGAACGGCAACAAAAAGATTTCGAAATCATAGATTGTCATTGCCACATTGCAGCTGAGGAGCATACGCCCCGCTCCTTCATCGAAGGGTCAATTGCAAACATGACAGCGGCGCTGACGGCGCAAGGTGTACCCGTCAACAACAAGAAGCTCATGACCATGTTCCTGAGCAAAATGCAGGACCCGCTGTGTGATGCACTCGTGGCTGAAATGGCAGACGCCGGAATCGTTAAGAGCATCCTCCTGATCGCGGACTTCACCTATGCATTGAAAGATTGTGTTCTGACCATCGAAGAGTCCTTTCATAAACATAGAGAAGTGCTGGCCCGGCATCCCGGGAAGTTCGAGGTTTTCGGCGGAGTTGATCCACGCTGGGGCAAAGACGGACTGGCGCTCTTCGAGCGGTCGCTGACAGAATTCGGGTTTCGTGGCCTCAAACTCTACCCTCCCTGCGGATTCAGCCCAAGCGACCGGACATTGTTTCCATATTACGAGTTATGCGCACATTACCATGTGCCGGTATTGCTGCACATCGGCCCCACATCTCCGGTGCTGGATTTCACGTTTTCCAGCCCATTCTTACTGGATGAAGCGGTGCGATTATTTCCGTCAGTCAACTTCATCCTGGCGCATGGGGCAGTAAGTTTTGTAGAGGAATGCACCATGATGTGCAGGTTCAGGCCTAACGTCTATTTGGATATCAGTGGTTTCGAGGCCACCCTCGGCTACGATCCGTCAGCAGGCGCAATTAAGGCAATCACTTCCGTCGGACTCAATCACAAGGTACTCTTCGGCACCGATTTTCCGGTTTTCCGTTTACAAGGAGAGCAAAAAAGCTTTGTAGAAACTCTCCTGGCTGAAGACGGGCCGCTATCAGACCTGAACGAACGTGAAAAGTTGCTCATTTTCAATCGCAACGCTCAGCGGTTGCTTGAGAAAGCGATTGCAGTTGCGGCTTAACTTTAGCGCTCTTTTGAAAGTCCAACAATTCCCAGCAACATCCTGCAGTAAAGTCACCACATTGATCGAAAACAAAGGAGAAAATTCATGCTAAGCCAGCAGGAATTTAGGAAGAAACTCGAAGAGACCCTGCACAACAGACTGACCCTGGACCACCCTGTTTTGCGGGAAATGGCACTACCCAAAAAGAACCTCCCGCTGGTCAGTAAGATGGCCCTCCAGGCCTTTCATCTGACGCGCGCGTTTACCGGGTATATTGGAATCCTTTATTATCACTGCCCAATCCAGAAATACCGGACTGCGCTGGCGGTCAACCTTTATGAAGAAGAAACCGGGGCTCTCTCCAAGACGGCAAACCACATGGAACTCATGGAACGATTCATCCTGGCCCTTGGACTTACCCGCGAGCAGATTGACAACGAAATCCCGTTGCCCACCACGATCGATCTGGTCGAATACCGCAAACAACTCTGTGAAAACCGTGCCACCCTGCACATGGGCGCCGCCGCGGTCATGATTGCCTCCGAAGGCCAGAGCCTGGAGACAAAAGCGGGCAAGACGAAAGACCAGTTGATACCGGAGATGTACGGACTTAAGCCGGAAGACCTGGCATTTTTTGCCGTCCACGCCGTTGAAGATGTTTACCACGTAGGCGACGGGCTCGACCTGGTTTCCGAACTATGCACGACAGAAAAGATGCAGCAGGAAGCGATTGACGCCGTCGAGGGCACCTGCGACCGATTCTGGCGCTTTTTCGATGGCATTCAGCAGGCTTATGAGGCCGAAGGGCACACACTGTCACAACCGTTGGCAGCCACCGCGTAGATCCAGGAGCACCCAACATGAGCATGGCACTTCGCACACCGATTGTCAGTGATCAGGAGCAAATAGAGTTGTCGCTCAGGCGGGTTTGTGAGGCAGCCCGGAGCGTGGCCACGCTGAACGAGGATTTTTCAGAGCTGCATGAAAGCATCATGGAGCTTGAGAACCTCGTTTTTAGTGTGGGGGCTGACAAGGTACGCGTAGCAGCCATTCTGGACGCGTTGCCGCCGGAACACATACGCGCTGTTCAGGATGCCTATGGCTTCTGGCAAGCCAGCTATGACTCCGATTTCATTAGACGGTTGCTCCAGGAGAAAACCTCGGTCTTTGACTATCCATTCAGTGATCGTTTCGCGGATTTAGTCAGGCGCGAGTTGGCCCTGCTCCCCGAAGCGAAACCCCAGCGGCCTTTAGTGATCGGGGGCGGAGCCTTTCCCATAACGGCGATTCATTTGCACCTTCAGACAAACGCCCCGGTGGACATTGTGCTCCGGGATGCCAACGCTGTGGATCTCACGCAAAAGGTTCTTGAACAATCCAAGTTGGACGGTCACATTCATGTCTCTCGCGAAAAAGAGATGGGCCGTTTTATGGGCGAATACGACTTGATTGTGATTGAAGTGCCCGAGAAATCCAAAAAGGCAATTCTGCGGGAAGTGCGAAAGCGCGCCCGTCCGGGTTGCCAGATTTTGTGCCGAACCGCCCACGGACTGCGACGGCTGATGTTCGAACCTACTGCCGAGCGGGACCTGCGTGGCTTTCACGTCAAAAGAGAACAAGCTGCTGACGGGACCGGAATATTTTCTACAGCTCTGCTGGAAGCGGCACGAAGCGCAGCAACTGAGGTTCGACTTGAGTGGCTGCGCGAGATAGACCCGTTTACGGCCGCACAACTTATACGGTTGATGAATCGCACTCTGGAAGAGGAAACAACCATCGGCTTCCCGGGACCGATTGACGATACTACAGGACATGCTGTCATGCAGGACCTTAATGCGGCGGTTGTGGCAGGCCGGCATCACGTGCTGGTGGCTAAAATTGGTGAAACCATTGTCGGTCAGTTGATCTTGACACCAAATGCCTCGCCCAACCATCGTCACATCGTAGAACTGACGCGAGGAACAATCGACCGTTCCTTCCGCGGTGGAGGACTTGCGTTGCGCGCCTTTCAGGAGGTAGCTAGAAAATGCGAAGAGTTGCGACGGGAAGTAATATGCCTGGATGTGCGCGCGGGAACCATGGCGGCCATGTGGTGGCAACACTTTGGCTTCAAACCCTACGGCTTCCTCGCAGATTACTCGCGCGTGGGCGATAAGGTCTATGAAGGATTGTACCTCACGGAAACCACGGCGGAACTAAAACTCCGTTTGCAGGAGCTTGTCTCCGGCGCCGCAGCCGATGCGGCCCTCCACTTGAGCCAAGTCCCCTAACTCATCGTTCCAAACCTGCACCGCATCGTTATTGGCCTTCATTCAATCTCTCAAGTTCGCGCGCCGCGTTGCTTGTCAGAGGACTGTCATGAAAAGCGCAATTTATGGAAGTATCGCTGATTGCATTGGTAATACGCCCGTGGTGGAACTCCATGACCCATTTGTTCCAGAAAACAAGCGCCTGCTTTTGAAGCTTGAATACTACAATCCGAGCTTCAGCATCAAAGATCGCACGGCGCTGGGCCTGGTCAAGGCAGCTTTAGCCAAAGGAACATTAGGCAAAGGTGGAACGTTGATCGAATCCACCTCCGGAAATTTAGGCAAATCGCTGGCTCTGCTGGGAGCAGTGTATGGTTTCCAGGTCATCGTGGTTATTGACGCAAAAACCAGCGCGTCCGTGACCAGGTGGTGCGAAGCCTATGGGGCCAGAATGGAGATGGTCCGTGAAACAGATGAGAACGGCGGATATCAAAAAACTCGCGTTGCGCGGGTAAGAAAGCTGCTGGAGCAAATACCGAACGCTGTCTGGCTGAATCAATATGACAATCAAGACAATCCCGACTTTCACTACGCAACCACCGGCGAGGAAGTGGCCGAACTTGAGACGGACGCGGTCGTAGGCAGCGTGAGCACAGGCGGGCACCTGTGCGGAATCAGCCGGAGAGTCAAAGAAAAGCGCTCCGGTGTCACGGTGATTGCCTGCGATGTCGAGGGCTCCGCAGTTTTTGGCGGTCCATTTCATTCCTATCTGGTCAATGGATCAGGGTTGAGCTGGCGCAGCAAGAACACTGATCTTTCACTGCTGGATAAAGTATGCATTCTGACGGACCAGGAGGCGATCTCTATATGCCATCTACTGGCCAAAGAGAACGGTCTTCTTCTTGGCGGATCGGCGGGCTTAGTCGTATGCGGAGCCATCGCCTGGTTAAGGCAAAGCTCCGCCCAAAGCGTTTTGGCGATCGTACCGGACAGCGGAGCCAATTACCTGGAGCAGATCTACAACGATAGCTGGCTGGCCGAAAAAGGCATCACCCTCCTCGATCGCAAGGAACTTAGCGAGCATTTGAGGAACAAGCCCGTCCTGAACATTGCGGAGTATTGCGCGCGTGACCTCGCGACGAACTACTCCGGCATTGCCGTCGGAGCGTAGCATCGTTCACCTTCTCTGGGAGTCGAAAACTTTTATCCTCATTCTTCATAACAGAAAAATCAGAGCGCGATTCCACCCATGAAGATCATCCTCTTTTTCCTTAAACATTCCCGCAAGGCCCTGGTGTGGAGCGTGATTGCCGGCGTCGCCAGCGGCGTTTGCAATGCAGCGATGCTGGCCATCATCAATCGCACGCTGAAAACGGACCATCCAGGATTTGCTCTGATAGCTGCATTTGCGGGATTGTGCCTGCTACTTCCACTGACGCGCTTCAGTTCCGAGTCGTTGCTGGCCAGGCTGGGGCAGGCGGCGATGTATGAGTCGCGGATGAAGTTGTGCCGGCAGGTATTGGCAGCGCCGCTGCGCCACCTGGAGCGCATTGGAACTGCGCGGCTGCTTGCAACTCTAACGGATGACATCCCAAATATTACCGGGGCTTTGAACGTCCTGCCCGTACTTTGCGTGAACGCAGCACTGGTTGTGGGCTGTCTCGTCTTCATGGCAACTTTATCCTGGCCGCTATTTCTCTTTGTCATGGTTTTCCTGGTTCTTGGAATCGCCAGCTATCAACTTCCGATCATCAAAGTGCACCGGATATTCACGGCGAGCAGAAAAGATGCAGATGCCCTGCTTGGCCACTTTCGCGCTCTGACCGGCGGCACAAAAGAACTGAAAATCCATCGCAGCCGGCGCCAGGCGTTTCTCAACCAGGAACTTGAGAAAACAGCATCGTCGTTGATGGAGAACAATATTTCTGCGCTCAAGACCTATGCGGGAGCCGCAAGCTGGGGACAGACTCTGGTGTTTGCAGTTATTGGCCTGTATCTGTTTCTTTTTCCCCGCATCAGTCATCCGAGCAATGCTGCCCTGATGGGATACACGTTGGCCCTGCTGTACCTGATGACGCCGCTGCAGGTCATCATGAACACCTTGCCTCAGCTTAGCCGGGCCAGCATTGCTTTGAAGACTGTCACCGATCTGGGATTCACATTGGCAAAGGAAGAGCCGGAAGATCAAAAAGAGCCGCTGCCCCCCTTGAGCCAATGGCAAAAGTTGGAGCTCAAGTCTGTCTCCCACGCCTACAGCGGCGAAAATGAATGCGAGAGTTTCGTCCTCGGTCCACTCGATCTGCGCTTTAAATCGGGCGAGCTGGTATTTGTCACCGGAGGAAATGGGAGCGGCAAGACCACCCTGGTAAAACTGATTGCGGGCCTGTACACCGCCGAAAAGGGACATCTTTATCTCGATGGCAAACTTATTGATGACCACAATCTCGAATGGTACCGACAACATTTTTCAGTAGTGTTTTCTGATTTCTTTCTGTTCGAGCAGCTATTGGGATTTGCCGAGGAGGACATCGAGAACCGCGCAGAGGGTTATCTGAAAGCGCTCAAGCTCACAGAGAAAGTGAGAATCACGGGGCAAAAACTCTCAACTACAGACCTCTCTCAGGGACAGCGGAAGCGCTTAGCTTTGCTTACGGCATATCTGGAAGACAGGTCTATCTATGTATTTGACGAATGGGCGGCCGACCAGGACCCCTATTTCAAAAACATCTTCTATATGCAGCTTCTGCCCGAACTTAAGCGCCGTGGAAAGACCGTGCTTGTGATCAGTCACGATGACAGATACTACGGCGTGGCAGACCGCATTATCAAACTGGAAGAGGGCCAAGTTGTTACCGTCACTGCGGGATCGCCGAATAGTTTCGAAATGGCTTCCGGATATACAGTCTGAACCAGACCTTTTTACGCGTTCGCTCAAAGCGTACTCAGCCGGGCTGCAGCACGATCTCCGCGCTAATCCAGTGCTAAATCCCTTTCTGAATCAACCCGGTAATGTCCCAGACGGAACACAAAGCGATGATTGAACAACACGCTGAGTCCTTTATTGACATCCTCACGTTCAGGGCTGCCGCGACCCCGGACAAGATCATTTACCGCTTTCTGGAGCGGGGCGAGACGGAGTCCGGGAGTCTCAGCTATGAACAGCTGCGCAAGAAATCGCAGGCGATTGCGGCGCAGTTGCAAGCCCTGAATGCGGGCAACAAGCGCGCCCTTCTGCTGTACGAGCCCGGATTGGACTACATCGCCGGATTCTATGGCTGCCTCTATGCCGGAGTCGTAGCAGTACCCGCCTATCCCCCAAAGCGCTACAGGTCGGACGCGCGATTGCTCCAGTTGTTCGCAGATGCGAAGCCAGAATTCATTCTGACTTCAAGCCGAATGAAAGTAGAACTGGAGCAGTATTTGGCAGAGATGAGAATGCCAAATCGGGTAATTTGCCTGAGTACAGATGATCTCCCTGAGGCAAGGGCCGGGGAGTGGCGACGTCCCCCGCTTACACGTAATTCAATTGCCTTCCTGCAATACAGCTCCGGTTCTACGTCCTCACCGCGTGGAGTAGTAATCAGCCATGGCAATCTTCTTCATAACTCCTCACTGCTCCGCGATGCGTTTGACTACAGCCCAGAGAGCGTGTGCGTAAGCTGGCTCCCGGTGTTTCATGATATGGGTCTGATTGGTAGCGTGCTTCAGCCCATTCATGGAGATTTTCCCTGCATCTTCATGTCCCCCATGTCTTTTCTGGAGTCGCCGTACAGATGGCTGAACGCAATTTCAAAGTATCGAGCCAGGCTCAGCGGCGCGCCCAACTTTGCCTATGAGTTGTGCGCGCGCTCTATTGGCGAACAACGAAACAATCTCGACCTGAGTTCCTGGGAAGTCGCATTCAACGGTGCGGAACCGGTGCGTTCTGCAACTTTGCAGCGTTTTGCCGCAGCGTTCGCCCCCTGCGGCTTTCGCCCGGCCGCTTTCCTTACTTGTTATGGACTTGCCGAGGCTACGCTGATCGTGTCCGGAAAGAAGCAGCATTCGCTCCCCCAGCACGTTGCAATCTCAAAGACTGAGCTTTCCCAAAATCGGGTGGTGGAATCGGCCACGGACAATAAAGACGCTCAAATCCTGACTGGCTGCGGTATGCCTGCCGCCGGCCAGAAAGTAATCATCGTAGATCCGGAAACGCACCTGCCATGCGGAGAGTATGAAGTTGGCGAGATCTGGGTTTCAGGCGCGAGTGTAGCATCCGGATACTGGAATAAGAATGAAGAGACACAGCAGACCTTTCGCGCTTATCTGGCCAATTCGCACGATGGCCCTTATCTTCGCACCGGCGATCTCGGGTTCCTTCGCCGGGGAGAGTTGGTTGTCACCGGCCGGCTGAAAGACCTGATTATTCTTAGAGGACGGAACTACTACCCACAAGACATTGAAGCGACTGCGGAGAGCAGTCATAGCTTGTTGCGCCGTGGCAGTGTGGCGGCATTCGCGGTTGATTCAGACGAACAAGAACGTCTGGTGATACTCCAGGAGGCCAGGCGGCAATGCAGTAGTGACGATTTGCCGCAGATGATAACCGCGATTCGGCGTGCTGTGGCTGAAAACCATGGATTGATCCCGCACACGGTGGCAATCCTGGCTGAAGGCAGCGTGCTGAAAACGTCCAGCGGAAAAATCCGCCGATATGCCTGCCGCGAGGCGTTTCTCAAAGGCAAGCTGAAGGTTCTGGCGATCAACAAACGTGAAGAAGAACTGGAAATCCGCGCGGAGAATATCCAATCCGCGCAAAAGGTCTTCCGCGAACAAGTGACGCGACAGATTGAGGTGGCTGCACAAGCCGAGATTGCAAGGATTCTGGGAATTCCGATTGCCGAAATTGATGCCAACGATTCCCTGGCACGTTTGGGCATTGACTCATTAGGTGCAGTCCAACTGGCGCGCAGCCTGGAACGGCACACCGGCCTTTCTTTGCCTCTCAGTGATATTTTGCAACCGCTTTCACTTCGCGAACTGGCATCCCAACTTGCTGCACAATTGCAACATGGACCGCAGCAATCATCAAAAACTCCACGCCAGGTTATCTCAGCTCCCACTCGCACTGATGAACCGATACCGCTTTCTTATGGCCAGGAGCAGCTATGGTTGATCCAGAAGCTGCACCCGGACAACTGCGCGTACAACGAAGGTTATGTCGTCAGTATTTCCGGCGAGTTAAACACGGACGCTCTGATGAAGAGTTTTCGCGAAGTCATACGGCGGCACCAGGTTCTTCGCACCGTGTTCCGGAGCACTGAGAGTGGTCCACGGCAGTTTGTCCTGACCGACGGCGACTTTGAAATGCCGGTGCTGGATTTGCCATCAGGGGAAGCGGAAGAACAGGCATCTTCATTAGTGAAGGAGGTATGCCGCCAGATTTTCAATCTGGAAGCCGGCCCTCTTCTGAGGGCGCGCCTGCTCAGGTTCAGTCAACAAAACCACCTTCTGGTTGTGGTCCTACACCACATTGTGTGTGATGGATTGTCCATGGAGGTGCTGAAAAATGAACTCGGCGCGCTGTATGGAGCCTACAAACACAATGGAAGCTCGCCGTTGGCCGCATTGCCAATTCAGTATGGCGATTATGCATGCTGGCAACGCCAACGGTTGGCCGGAGAGGTATTGGACGATCATCTGCAATACTGGCGCAAGCAACTGGCTGGGATGGCAGCTCTGGAATTGTCGGCAGACTATCCACGTCCTGCAGCATTCACCTACCGAGGCGCAGTCGAAGCCATAGAGTTGGAGAACGAGCTACAAACGTTGCTGAAGGGCTTCAGCCGGCAGGAAGGCGTCACGCTGTTCGCAACCCTGCTCTCAACCTTCCAGGTACTGCTGGCGCGTTACACACAACAGTGGGATATTCCGGTCGGAAGTCCGGCGGCCAATCGCAGGCTTTCTGAGACTGAGGGACTCATAGGATTGTTCATGAATCCCCTGGTATTACGCGCACGCTTCGACCCACATAAGAGTTTCCGGGAAGCGCTGCACGAAGTGCGCAAGATCACTCTGGAAGCGTTTGCTCATCAGGAACTGCCATTCCAGTTATTAGTACAAGATCTGGATCCTAACCGTAATCTTGCAGCTAATCCTTTGTTCCAGGTGTTGTTTGCCTTGCAGAGCGGCATAGGAAGGGATCTGCGTCTGGAAGGATTACAGGTCGCACCGCGGCCAGTCCACAATGGGACTGCAAAGTTCGACCTCAGCCTTTATCTGGAGGAGGCGACTGAACGCCTGAATGTACGCGTGGAGTACAGCAGCGATCTGTTCAGTGCGGAACGAATCAAGCGGATGCTGCGGCACTGGCAAAGACTGATGGAAGCCGCCATCGCGACTCCTGAGCGCCGCATTTCTGAATTGCCTCTTATGCCGCCGGAAGAAGAAAGGCAACTTCTGCTCGATTGGAATAACACCGGCCTCAAATACGATGA
>DASUBD010000310.1:0-8792 GCA_035763445.1 Candidatus Angelobacter sp. | reverse complement strand
GGCACCGCCAGGCGCACGCTGGCCTTTGCCGCGCCGTACACTCCGCTTCTTAGCCTTTATCTTGTCGTCGTGGTTGTTAGCGCCGGAATCGGCGTGGCCAGCCCTCTTTTCTATCGCGAAATCATCAACAACGGAATTCTCAAGGGAGATGCCGGGCTCGTTATCCGGCTGGCCGTGCTGGTGGGAATTCTCGGCGTGCTTGACGCCTTGCTTGGCATGGTGCAGGCCTATCTTTCCTCGCGCATCGGCGCCAGCATTGTGCTCTCACTGCGTACGCGGCTCTTTGAGCACGTGCAGCGGATGCCTCTGGCGTTTTTCACGCGCACGCAGACCGGTGCGCTGGTTTCGCGCCTGAACAATGACGTGAACGGCGCGCGTACGGCGTTTACTGACATTCTTTCCAACGTTGTGGGCAACGTGATTACGGTCACGCTGATCCTGGGCGCCATGTTTTTTCTTTCCTGGCGCATTTCCGTGGCTGCGCTGGTGCTGATTCCGCTGTTCATTTTTCCCGCGCGCTACTGGGGCCGGGAACTGCAGGCGATTGCGCGCGAAAGCTATGACCTTACGGCCGCCATGAACAACCTGATGGTGGAGCGCTTCAATGTGGCCGGCGCCCAACTTGCCAAGCTGTTTGGCCGCCGCAGCGATGAAAGCAAGACCTTTGAAGCCAAGGCAACGCGCGTCTCTGATATCGGCGTGAAGCAGGCGGTTTACGGACGTCTCTTCCTGACCGCGCTGCTGCTGATGGCATCGTTTGCCAGCGCGCTGGCCTACGGTTGGGGCGGCGTGCTGGCCGTGAAGCACGTGCTTGACGTGGGCACGGTGGTGGCTCTGGTTTCCTACCTGATGCGGCTCTATGCTCCTCTCCTTGGACTCTCCAACATGCAGGTGAGCATCATGACCACGCTGGTCTCATTTGAGCGCGTGTTTGAGGTGCTTGATCTTGCGCCGATGATTCAAGACCGGCCGGGCGCAAAACCGGTTCCGGCAGGCCCGGCGGCTATTGCGTTTGATCATGTGGCGTTCCGCTATCCCTCGGCCGCGGAGGTCTCGCTGGCGTCGCTGGAATCGGTTGCGATTCCCGACAAGGGCCAGGAAAAAACCGTACTGCAGGACATCAGCTTCACCGCCGCTCCGGGGCAACTGGTTGCACTCGTCGGCCCGTCAGGCGCAGGCAAAACCACCATCACGCAACTGGTGCCGCGACTTTATGACGTGCAGAGCGGATCCATCACCATCAACGGCATTGACGTGCGCGATGCGACGCTTGACTCGCTGCACCAGCGCATCGGCGTGGTCACGCAGGACGCGCACCTGTTCCATGACACCATCCGCGCCAACCTTATTTATGCGCGGCCGGAAGCCACCGACGCCGAGCTCACCGAAGCGTTGCGCGCCGCGCAAATCCTTCCGCTCATCAGCAGCCTGCCGGAGGGACTGGACACTCTGGTGGGCGAGCGTGGCTATCGCTTCTCCGGGGGAGAGAAGCAGCGGCTGGCCATTGCGCGTCTGCTGCTGAAAGCACCGGACATCATGATCCTTGACGAAGCCACAGCGCATCTCGATTCAGAATCAGAAGCCGCCATCCAGAAGGCGCTGGAAACGGCGCTGGCTGGAAGAACATCGATTGTGATCGCGCACCGCCTCTCGACGATTCTCAAAGCCGACCAGATCCTGGTGGTGAACGAAGGCCGCATCGTGCAGCGAGGCACGCACGAGGAACTGATGGCAAGCCAGGGCCTTTACGCCGATCTCTACCAGCGGCAATTCGCTGAGCGATCATCACTGAGCCTGACCGAAGCCGCAAATCCGAGGGCGTGAAAGAGCCGCATATCCATGGTACCCACGGCAGGCCGGGGCCAGGCGCCGGGACAGGTGAACGCTGATGACGCAGAAGGATTCACTTCATCTGCATGGACTAGCGCAATCTGCGGCCGGTTGGTTTTGGTTTGTGTCCTTTATGATCAGGTTCTCACTCGCCGGGTGGCTGAGAGAAGCGCCCGCGCTCGCGGTCTTCAATCCTCCACATGGCTGCAGGCATTCCAGGGAATCGGCATCGTGGCCAGGGAACGGTTCAGATTTCAAAACTGATGGCTGCGCAGAAGGCTCCGCCGCCTCGGTGGGGCACGGCAGGACAGCGTGAAGGCTGGTACCGGCAGCAGAAGTGGTTATGTCGAAGCGTCCTTTCAGCAGCCGGATGCGTTCGCGCATGCCTGCAATTCCAACTCCCGTCATCTCGGCGCCGGCCGGCATCCCTTTTCCCCGATCAGCAACCTTCAGGACCAAGTTTTCTCCCTCTCGCTGCAGGAGAATGGCCGCTGTTTGGCTCTGTGAGTGACGATGGATGTTGGACAGACCCTCTTGCACGATGCGGAACAGCGTCAACTCCGTATCGAAGTCAAGCCGGCCCAGCTCAGGATTGATCCTGGCGCTTACGTCGATACCGCTGCGCTTGCTGAATCCCTCGATGTAACTGATGAGGGTTCGAGTCAGACCGAATTGTTCCAGGAATGGCGGGTGCAGGAGATAGGCGATGGTGCGCAGCTCATTCGTACACTGCTCCACGAGCTTGACGCATTCCTCTATTCGCGCGTGCTGCGCGCGATTGTATCCCGCTTCCTCGCACAGGAAGCGCAAATTAAGGATCACGGCCACCAGGTTCTGCGCTGCTCCATCGTGCAGCTCGCGGGCGAGGTGCCGCCGTTCTTCGTCCTGCACACGCATGATCCGCCTTGAAAGTTGTTGAACTTCATGTTCCGCGGCCCTGCGTTCCGCGATTTCCCGTTGTAAAGCCCGGTTGGCATTTTCCAGATCTGCTGTCCGTTCATGCACGCGCGATTCCAGTTCATCATGCGCTTTACGGAGGTCTTCCGCCGCACGCACCTGTTCGGTGATGTCATTGCAGAGGATCGTGAAGGTTCGCTCCCCATTCAGTTCCAGCTTTGAGATTGAGGCTGCCATGGTGAACTCTGTTCCGTCTTTGCGCAGGCCGCTTACAGGCGCTCGCGCGGACATGAGCAGATTTTTCAGATCCGACTGAGCGAATTGCGCAAAGTGCCGCCGATGCATTTCGCGGAAAGCCTGCGGGACCAGAATATCAAGTGACTGTCCGAGCACCTCGGCAGCCCGGTATTGGAACGTCGTTTCAGCCGCATGGTTGAAAATTGTGATGCGCTGCTGATCGTCGGTGGAAATTACCGCTGACGCGGAGATCTCCAGGATGCCGGCAAAGCGTGCCTGCGATGCCCGCAACGCCTGCTCGGCCTTTTCCCGTTGCTTGTTCTCCTTTATCAACTGATGGTGGACCTGCGCGGAGCCAGCCAACAGCAGCATCAGCAGCGTTCCGGCGATCAGGACCAGTTGCGGCAGCTTTGAATGCATGTTGGAAATGACTTCGGGGTTGGACCAGACTTCCAGCCGCCATGAAGCGCCGGGAAAGGCAACGTCAGTCGCTTCCAGCCAGTAGTCGTGATCCATATCGGTACTGCCGGGGAGTCGATAAATCTCCCTTCCTCGCTGTTGCACGGAAACAGAAAAACCCAGGCCCCTGACGTCATCCAGCATTGCGCCGAAAGATCGCTGGACATCGAAGCGTCCCAGAAGGAACCCCTGCAAATGCTCATGCCGGTAAAGGGGAATGGCAAGCATCCATATTGGGCTTCCATCTGGGGCTATCAGGGCATTGGAGACCAGGAGCTCCCTGGATATGGACGCTTCCTTCAGCAGTTCCTCTCGAACGCGATGACCTTCCGGAAGCTCTTGCGGATCTGCGCCGATTCCGGGCGACGCTACTCTCCAGCGGTGCTCGCCAGCCGGGCCAAGCACTTCCACGCCAAGGCAGCCCGGATGGTGCTCCATGTAAAGGCTGGCGTATGCTTCCCATTCGCTTTCTGTGGGTTCCTTCACTTCCCAGAGCCGCGCGAGCCGCACCTGGCCCTGGATCCATGACTGCATATCCGAGGCAAAATCGGCGCGTACTGCGGAAGTGGCCACCGCGGTCAGGTGGCGTATGTGGGCGCGCTCATCTACTTTCGCCATTCGCCACGTGACGAATGTGGCCAGGGCGCTGACAAATAGCGCCACCATTGCCAGAGTCGACAGGTGCCGAAACTTCTTTATGTGTTCTCGAATGAGCAGGAACCGCCTCCGCCAACCATTCCGGGCGCAATGGAATCATTATCCCGACGAAAACATCACGTGCGCGGGTTCCTTCTCCTGTGGGGCACTTCGCTCGTCTGTCCCAATACTTTAGTTGCGTTTGGGCAGCTTGGCTGTGACTTAAGGCACACGGTCCGTGTGACGGCGCTTAATGGCGCTCCTCAGCAAAGTTCAATGTTTCCAGCAATTTTTTAATGTTTGTCTATCTTTCACGCCTAAAATAACAGCCGCACGCTATCGAGGCCGTGTTTCCAAGAACATTGCTGATCGCCGCTCTGAGTTAAAGAGGAAAAAAGGCCCAATATGGTCATGCCGGTGAAAATTCTGCTTGCGGACGACCATGCAGTGGTCCGTCAGGGTTTGCGCGCATTGCTGGAACGCGAGGGATTCGAGGTGTTAGGAGAGGCCTCGGATGGCCTTGAGGCAGTGCGGCTTGCCCAGAAGATCCATGCCGACGTGGCTGTTCTCGATGTGAGCATGCCGCTCCTCAATGGTATCGATGCCGCGCGCGAAATAGGCAAGACGAGTGCGGCGACCAAACTGGTTTTGTTGACCATGCATACGGAAGACCATCTGGTACTGGATAGCCTCCGCGCCGGAGTCAGGGGCTATGTGCTTAAAACCAGGGCAGCCGATGAACTGGTGCAGGCCATCCGCGCTGTTGCCAGAGGAGAAATGTATCTTACCCAGAGCATCTCGCGCGCCGTCGTTCAGGCGTTTCTTTCCAAAGAGATTCTTCAGGAAAAGTTGCTGAGTGATCGTGAGCGTCAGGTGCTGCAGTTGGTGGCTGAGGGCAAAACCAGCAAGGAAATTGCATCTCTGCTGTGTATCAGCATCAAAACAGCCGAATCGCACCGCTCGAATATCATGGATAAGCTCAATATCCATGATGTCGCGGGCCTGGTCCGTTACGCGATCCGCAACGGTCTCATTGAATCCTGATATGTCCTCTTGAGCGCCCGTTTCCGCGTGGCCGCTCCCCTCATTCGCCTTCGTCTCTGGAATTTTCGAGAAGCAGAATCAAGTCACTTCCGGGTCCTATCTCCTTCTTCTTATCACGTTGATCGTGTGAGCTCTTACCGTAGTGGTTTCCACCAGTTTCAAATACCAAAACTACCGGATTGAAAGTTGTGTGAGCAAAAGCCCATGCTGCTCCTATTCGTTACTCCCGGTGCTTCGTCGCCGTGCAGCTTCCGGCTTATTCCTGCTCGACTACAAAGCACTCCAGGCAAATCCTTGCCCTCGGTATCGGGAGTGTCCCTCAACCTGCAGTTCGACTAGGAGAGCAAAATGAAGCAAAGAGATGATGGTTTCTTCCTGTCCGAGCACTCCTCCAAAAGACGCCTCAGGGATGCGGAGAACGCGCGCAATAATCGGGCCGAGATAATGAAAGCCTATTCCACCGGCCAGGTTTCGCGCCGCGAACTGGTCAAGTGGGGCCTGTTTACCAGCGCCGGCCTGCTCGCGCCCATTGGAGGTCTGAGTCCGTTTGTTTCCAGCGCCCATGCGCAAGCTTTGACAAATGGCACAACCTGCAGCAACAACATACCTACCGGCATGTGCCCCAGCCCGCTGTTTGGAGTGCAGCCGTTCAGCACGCCGATGCCGCGCTTTGATGTCTTCCAGCCGGTAACGTCGCTGACTCCGGCTCCTACAGCGGAAGCCAATACCACCCAGCAGCTCCTGGATCCGCTCCTGGTGAATGGACAATCCGGCTTGACCGGGCCCATCGAAGGACGTCCACCGGGACCAATCTGGGCGCACCAGCAGTTTGCCGCTTTCCCGCCGCAGATACTGTTTGAGATTTCCCAGGCGCAGGCGACTACCAATACCACGTACAATCCACAGGTCGCTTCCAACTTCAACTCCGGCATCGACCCCACTCAGCCGATTCCGTTGAAGTTCCATCCGGGATTTCCCACGCAGGATCCCAACTCAGTGTGGACCTTCAATGGCACCATTCCTCCCAAGTTGATGTTGTCGCGTTACGGTGTGCCGGCCCTGGTCCGCCATCATAACCGGCTGCCTGCAGACGTGAACGCGAACAATGGCTTTGGGCGACACACCATTTCCACCCACGAGCACAACGGACACCATGGCGCGGAGAATGACGGCTTCACCGGCGCTTATTTCTTCCCCAACCAGTTCTATGACTATCACTGGCCGTGGGTGCTGGCGGGATATACCACCATCAACACCGACGCGTCGGACAAAAATGCCTCCACGCCTGACGGCAGTGGCGGAGTCATCAACATTCCGGGCGATTATCGCGAGACCATGAGCACCCACTGGTTCCATGACCACATGTTCAGCTTTACTTCGCAGAACGTGTACAAGGGCAACGCCGCGATGAATAACATCTACAGCGGCGTGGATCGTGGTAATGAAGCGGTCAATGATGGCATCAACCACCAGTTGCCGAGCGGCACCGCGAAAGACTGGGGCAACCTGGAATATGACGTGAACCTGATGGTTGCCGACAAGGCATTCAATCCTGACGGCCAGTTGTTCATGGACATCTTCGATTTCGATGGGTTCCTGGGCGACGTAATGACCGTGAACCTCACCTACAAGCCGTTCTTCGAGGTGGAGCGCAGAAAATACCGCTTCCGCATCCTGAACGCCTCCGTGTCACGCTTCTTCAAGATTGCGTTGGCCGATGCCAGCGGAAATGCCATCTCTTTCGTCCAGATTGCCAATGATGGCAACCTGTTGCCGACGCCGGTAGGTCTTACGCAGCTCGATGAGCAAGGCATCGCCGAACGCTATGACATAGTGATCGACTTCACCAAGCTTAACGTCGGCCAGAAAGCCTGGTTCGTCAACCTGGCGGAGCACCAGGACGGCAAGAAGGTATCAAAAGACCTGACGTTGTCCGATGCTCTTGCCGGCAAGTCGAACGATCCGTGTGTGGGCAAGTTCCTCGAGTTCCGCGTGGTGCGGAATCCGGCCCAGGCGGACAAGAGCCAGGTACCGAGAAACCTGATCCCCAACCCCGACTTGTCAAAGATCCCCGTCGCGCGTATCCGGAACTTCTCGTTCAATAGCGGAGCGGGCCAAACCACCAACGATCCGGTGACCACATTCTTCGGACCATGGGGCATCGAGACCGACAACACGGGCGGCACGCTGGCCGCGGACTTCGGCCGGGTTTCCGCCGGCCCGAATAACCAGGTGCGTGAAATCTGGAACCTGCAAAACGGTGGCGGCGGATGGGACCACCCCATCCACATCCACTTTGAAGAAGGGCAGGTCCTGCAGCGCAACGGCAGCGCGTCCAACGTGCCGGCGTGGGAGAAAGGCCGCAAAGACGTGTATCGTCTGCGTCCGAGCGGCAGCGTCCAAATCACTATGCAGTTCCGTGACTGGGGCGGCATGTTCATGGAGCACTGCCACAACACCATGCACGAGGACAATGCCATGCTGTTGCGCTGGGAACTCGACGACAGGGGCAATCCGTTTGTACGGCCGCTGCCGACGCCGATTCCACAGCCGACAGGAGTGACTTTCGAGCCACCGACCGACATACTTCCGACCGCCTTCTAATCCCTGGGACGCAAAGGAGAGAACGTGGTCCGGATGCACTCAGGACGGCGAACCGTTGAGCGGGGTTCCATCTGCCGCTGCGCGCAGATGGTTCCCCGGCGGCGATTCACCGTCCTGACTTTTTATTGATTGCCAGTCATGTACAAGGAGCATTCCCATGCTGTACCAGAGTCGCGTGCTGATTGCGTCTGCGGTGCTTTTTGCACTGCTCGCAGCTCGTCCACTCCAGGGCCAGAGCCGTTGGGGCGCAAACTATTTTCCCAACGTCACTCTGATCACCCAGGATGGAAAACAGGTCAAGTTTTACGACGACTTGCTCAAAGGCAAGATCGTCGCCATTTATCTCTTTTATACGCATTGCATTGATGCCTGCCCCCTGGAGACCGCGCGCATGATCCAGGTGCAAAAGATCCTGGGAGACCGGGTAGGCAAAGATATATTTTTTTACGGGCTTAGCATTGATCCCAAACGCGACAAACCGGCAGCCCTGAAGGCCTATGCCGAGAGATACCACATCACTTCTCCCGCCTGGACCTTCCTCACCGGGCAGAAAAACGATATTGATCTGGTCGCGAAGAAGCTGGGATTGTACTTTGATCCCACGTTGAATCGCGACGGTCATACCGTGGACGTCATGTTCGGCAACGAGCCGGCCGGACAATGGATGAAGAACTCCACGGTTGATAACGCGAGCTTCCTTGCCAGGATGATCAGTAACGTTGTGGGCAGTTCACCCATTGTGAAACCGCAATCCAGTTTTGCAGAAGCCAAGCCGCTGGTTATGACCGAGCAGGGACATCATCTTTACGTCACGCAGTGCGCCGCCTGCCACACGATTGGGCATGGCGATACCCTCGGGCCGGATTTGATGGACATCACCAGAAAGCGCAAACGCGACTGGCTGGCACGCTACATCCAGGTACCGGATGTCATGCTGCAGGAAGGCGACCCGCTGGCCACCCTATTGTTCAAGAAGTACAAAGAAGTCATCATGCCTAACCTGCAGGTGGATGAGGAAGGCGCCACACTGCTGATCAACTTTATCGAACACCAGAGCGAGAGGGAAAGGAAGAAAGCTGCGCCCT
>DASUBD010000309.1:0-8588 GCA_035763445.1 Candidatus Angelobacter sp. | reverse complement strand
GCCATTGGAGATCGCGCCACAACTGCTATCGTGGCTCGGGATGCGAACATTCTGCTCGATTATGATCACAATCCCGACGACGTGGCGTCACTCCAGAGCAAGAGCGGTGAGCTTTATTGCTATCTCTTTGACTCGAGTTGCATTCAGGGTGGCGGCGGCCGTGCCATTTACGACTTGTTCTCCACGGCACGCCAACTCGGGATCGATGCTTCTGTGACCAACGTTGATGGCAAGAACTATGGGCTGCTGATGTTTTATGACAAATCGCAGATTTCCAGCACAGATCTCTACTCACCGGACTTCTTGTGCTCTGAAAGGGCACTCAAAGAAAGCGCCTCCTGGCACTTCATCATGACAGACGGCAAATGGAACACCACCACGCTCTTTGATTACAAAACTGACAAACCCTGCAAAACATAGCCGGACTGCCTGGGTTAATTTCCTTGAGCACTCCAAGCTATTTTGTTCGCGCGATTCGCAATGGCCTTGGTAACGAAACCGCTGCCTGAGCCTGTTTCTTTGCATCGAACAACTCAGAATAGTAGATTGGAGACCTGCGAAAGGAGAGAGAGTTATGCGCTACCTGACCTTATCTGGAGTTCTCATATTCCTGGCGGCACTGGCGTTGCCTGCCCCTGCTGCCGCACAGGGGCCTGGTGGTTCTTACCAGCAGACCTGCCGGAATATCGATGTACGTGGTTCGTCCTTGCGTGCTGAATGCCGGGATGCGAATGGCGGATGGCATCGTACTGAAATGTCAGACTACCGTCGTTGCGGCGGGGACATTCAGAACATCAATGGCAACCTTCAGTGCGCTGGCGGCGGATACGGCGATTATGGAAGAGATCGTGATCACGACAGGGATCGCGATCATGACAGGGATCGCGATCACGATCGCTATGGAGACCGCGGTTATGGGCCCAGGGGTTCATATACCCAGACCTGCCAGAACATTACGGTAAGCGGGAACACATTGCGAGCCAGCTGCCAGAAGAAGAATGGCAAGTGGAAAAACACTTCACTCAACAACTATCAATACTGCCGCGGTGATATCCAGAACGACAACGGCAAGCTTCGCTGTAGATAATTTTGTTGGATTTGGCCTGCCAATCAGAGGATTGGCAGGCTTTACTTTTTTGCGCGCCAAAGCCGCGAGTCATTGCTGTCATGCAATCAAATCTCTGCATCTTTGACCACCGTTTTCTCTGCTCGCCATTGGAAACACAAGCCGAATCCGTCAGGATCACGTAAGTAAAGTTGTTTCATCCCGTACGGTGCGACCTTCGGCGGCTTGAGTTCGATCCCCTTCTCGCGAAGGTAAATGTAAGCGGCATCTACATCCGGGCATCCAAAGTAAATGCAGGTGTCGTCATGAGAGGCAATGCGCACGCGGTCCGGGGACGGCGGACGCGAATCTGCTTCATAGGCCGTATTGAGCATCAGCTGTGTGCCGTCCAGTTCAAGAAGGACCCAGTCATTGTTCGGCACAGTCTTGCCGTCACTGCCCACAATCCGGAATCCCAGCACATCGCGATAGAACGTGATTGAAGCGGGCATGTCAAAAACCTGCAGCAGCGGCGCCAGTCCACGGACCTCAATTGCCATAGCAGCCTCCCTGTCTCGGAACATGGTAGCTGCAAAGATAATGATTTCAAGGAAAATGCGAGCATCGCTCGCATCGTGGGGATCAGGCGAGCAGGAATCGGCGCTCTTTAGTTGAATCTGACGCCGAGATGAGGTAATCCAACGATTTGTCATGACCTCTGATGAATTTGACGATTACGAGCGCGAACAGCTGTGGCTATCTCGTACTGCTCTAGAAAACACGTCCATAAATGGCCAAAATGGAATCCGCCATGCGCATCGACCACATCGCCTATCCATGCCGCAACCCTTTTGATACCCACCGCTTTTACAGCGGAGTCATGGGACTGGAACTGCTTCAGGCATACTCCGGCAGAGATCTGCTGCTGGTCTATGCCATTCCTGGCGGCGGGAGCCTTGTTTTCAGCGCCTCGTCGGACGGCGCGCCTTTGGACGAAAAGCAGGTTTCGTGGGATCGCCAGCATGTGGGGCTTACGGTCTCCACACGCGGCGAGCTGGAGCAGTGGATCGAGAAATTGAAAGCCTTGAACGTTGTATACCAGCTCATCGACAATGAACGCGTCTACTTCTCAGACCCGAACGGGCTGGTGTTGGAACTTGAAGTTGCTGAACCTGCAACCCGCAATCCACGAGCTGCGGAAATCCTTGCCCGGTGGGGCCAACGCTGAAATCATCCTGTTTCGAGGGAACCGATGGATCATAATCTGGAAAATACAATCGTCTTTCTCACGCGCACGCCTGCAACCCTTGATGCCCTTCTGCGTGATCTTCCGGAAACTTGGACTCACAGCAACGAGGGTGATGGAACCTGGAGCGTTTTTGATGTGCTTGGCCATCTCATTCACGCCGAGCGCACAGACTGGTTGCCGCGAGCCAACATGATTCTTGAATACGGTGAAGCCAGAACCTTTGCGCCATTCGATCGCAGTGGGCACGCTCAGGAGATTCAAGGCAAGTCTCTCGCCCAGCTTCTGGATGAATTCGCCCGCGTGCGATCAGAAAACCTGGACAAGTTACGTGCGAAAAAGCTCAGCCCCGCGGATCTTGAGCGCAGTGGAAGGCATCCAGCTCTGGGCGTTGTCACTCTGGAGCAACTTTTGGCCACATGGGCGGCGCATGACCTCACCCATCTTCACCAGATTTCCAGGATTATGGCCCACCAGTACCGGAATGCTGTAGGCCCATGGGAACGATACCTGGGAGTGATGCAGTGTAAAGGGCATAGTTCTTCTGCATAGCTCAAACGGGCGAACATCGATGAAAGCTTGCCATTTCAGTAACTATTACCTTTGTACCTTCCGGTAATCTTGTGGTGACGCGGAACCAGCGTTATTGTTGGGTCCGGAATGCCCCACAAATATTTGCTCAAAGAGTTCGAGGATTTCACCCGGTCAGCGCCCAAAGCCGAATCGCTCATGCAGCAGATTTCGCAGCGAATCCATATGCATATTCCGCGCTACAACTGGGTGGGCTTTTACCTGTTCGACGAAAAGGACTCATCTACCCTGGTGCTTGGGCCGCATGCAGGCAGTTTTACCCCGAATCCGAAAATCTCTCTGGGGCAGGGATTGTGTGGTTCGGCCGCCGCTACTGGCCGCGTTGTGGTGGCGGACGATGTTGCCAAAGACCCGCGTTATATCCAGGCGTCAGACCTGGTTAAGTCTCAAATCTCGGTTCCCGTTGCAATTGCCGGCAAGACGCATGCCGTCTTGAACGTGGAGAGCTATTTCCTGAGTGCTTTCAAGCCTCCTGAAGAGCGCAACTTCGTAGAAGCCTGCGCGAAAATCGTTGCCAAATCGTTAGAGCGCAAATCGCTTCGTGATCTGGCGCACGTCTAGAGTTCCCTTATCCCGGCGCTATTCAGGCTTTAGCCTGTTCCCCCGACCCTTCTTGTTGAGAGACTTACCTTCTTCAGAGTAAGATGGGCTTCGCCCAAGGGTGCTCCAGTCGCGGGGGAACATTTACGCGTGCGGGTCTGGCCGAACCAAAAACAGAGTTGCTGAACCGTTGATTCTGATTGGCGCATCAGCGGAATCTCTGTCATCAACTGTAGCCTTGTTCCTCTGCTACAATCTTCTTTTCTGAATTTGTTCGCGGGAGCGTCTGTGACTCCGTTGCTTTCCAACTGTCTCCTTTTGCTCGTTGTGAATTCGCAGCGCGGGCTGGTCCATTACCTGAAAAGTCAGTTTCTCGATAAGACTTTCAAAGGCCTCTATACTCCGAACGCTTTCGATCTAACCCTTTTAATCCCGTACTTCGTTGTAATGGTAATTCTTGCCGGTTACGGCATGCACCGGTATGCGCTGGTCTATATGTACTACCGCAACCGTAAGAATCGCACCGCAGAACCCCCAAAGCAGTTTGCCGAGCTTCCCCGCATTACCGTTCAGTTGCCTATTTTCAATGAGCAATTCGTAGTGGACAGGCTGGTTGACTCCATTTGCAAGCTGGACTATCCCAAAGACAAGCTGGACATTCAGGTGCTGGACGATTCCACGGATGAGACAGTGGAAGTTGCGCGCGCTGTGGTGGAGCGCTATGCCGCACTCGGCCACCCCATCACCTATATCCATCGCACCAATCGCGAGGGATTCAAGGCCGGGGCGCTGCAGAATGGCATGCTCACCTCGAAGGGCGAATTCATTGCCATCTTTGACGCAGATTTTGTCCCTCCGGAAGACTGGCTGTTGCGTGTGGTGCACCACTTTGCCGATCCAACCATCGGCATGGTGCAGACTCGCTGGACGCACTTGAACCGCAATTATTCGTTTCTAACTGAAGTGGAAGCCATTCTGCTTGACGGCCATTTCATCCTGGAGCATGGCGGACGTTCGCGCAGCAATGTCTTCTTCAATTTCAATGGGACGGCGGGCATGTGGCGGCGTAAGGCCATTGAAGAGGCCGGAGGCTGGCAGCATGACACGCTGACTGAGGACACGGATCTTTCCTATCGGGCTCAGCTCAAAGGCTGGAAGTTCAAATATGTTCAAGACATCGAGTGCCCGGCTGAGCTACCCATTGAGATGACAGCTTTTAAGACTCAGCAGGCGCGCTGGGCCAAGGGGCTGATCCAGACCAGCAAGAAAGTTCTGCCTTTGGTCTTTCGCAGCCCGGTGTCATTTCGGGTGAAGATGGAGGCGTTTTACCATCTCACTGCCAACATCAGTTATCCATTGATGATTGTGCTTTCCACGCTGCTGCTGCCGGCAATGATTATCCGCTCCTTCGGCGGCTGGTTCCAGATGCTGATCATCGATCTGCCTCTGTTTCTGGCTTCCACTTTCTCCATTTCCAGCTTCTATCTGGTTTCCCAGAAAGAGCTGTTTCCCCGCCGCTGGCCACGAACGTTTCTTTATCTTCCGTTCCTCATGGCGCTGGGTATTGGCCTGACGCTCACCAATACCCGTGCGGTGATGGAGGCGCTTTTCGGAGTGCAATCGGCATTCAAGCGGACACCTAAATATCGTGTGCAATCCAAGAGCGACAAGGCGCTGGGACAGAAATATCGCAGGCGGCTCGGACTGGTCCCCTGGATGGAACTGCTCGTGGGCACCTACTTCATCCTGATGTGCTGGTACGCCGTGAACAGTGAAAATTATTGGACCATCCCGTTCCTGCTGCTTTTTGTTCTGGGATACTGGTACACCGGGTTGATGTCCTTACTGCAGGGCAGATTTGAACGTCTCTCGGTGCTTCGCGAACCTCATACTAAGCCGTTCCCCGTAGGCGTTTAGGCGCTTTTCAGAGCCTTGTCACAACATGATTTTGATATGCTACCCGTGTGCTGATGAAGGTGCTTTATGTGCTGCTGGTGCTCTCTCTTGCAGCCATTGTCATTGCCGTTGCCGCTACAGTCTGGCGGCTGCGCTGGCACTTGCGCCGGCCTGGCAACGCTTCACAGCACTCACGTGAAGAGTTTCATCCGGACCGCGAGCCGGTCGAAAAAAGATAGACAATCCGGAGTTGCGGAATCATTTTCCACGATCGTTCTCGATGTAAACTTTCTTATGCGCTGATGAGTTCTAAGCGCAGTGCACTGCCAGAGTACCCTTTAAGGAAAGCTACAGGATTTTTTATGTCACTTCCGTCTGTTGTGCCCCAGGTCCGTGAGATCACCATTGCTCACAGCCCTGATTCCGATGATGCGTTCATGTTTTATGCGCTTGCCACCAACAAGGTCCGCGTGCCCGGATTGAAATTCAGTCACACGCTCACTGATATTGAAACGCTGAACCGTAAAGCCATGGAAGGCTTTTATGACGTGAGCGCCATCTCGTTCCATGCGTATCCCTATGTTCAGGACAAGTACGCGCTCATGCCCTGCGGCGGCAGTGTTGGCGAGCAGTACGGTCCCATGGTGGTTTCACAGCGTATGGTGGGGCTGGATGAGCTTAAGCGCATGAAAGTGGCAGTCCCCGGCACCATGACCACGGCCTACCTGGCGTTGAAACTTTTCGCGCCCACCATAGAGACTGCGGTGGTTCCCTTTGACCAGATTATTCCGGCTGTGCTGGCGGGAAAATTTGAGGCCGGACTCATTATCCATGAAGGCCAACTGACTTACGAATCGTCAGGGCTGTGCCGGCTTCTCGACCTGGGTAAGTGGTGGCATGATTTAACCGGGCTGCCTCTTCCACTCGGCGGGAACGCTATTCGGCGCGACCTTGGCCCCAGCCTGATTCATACTGTCACCCAGGCATTGCGCAACAGCATCCAGTATGCGCTTGATCATCGCGAGGAAGCTCTGGCCTACGCCATGCAGTTCGCCCGCGATCTTGATCCGCATATGGCTGACAAATTCGTGGGGATGTACGTGAATGCGCGCACTCTGGACTACGGCAAGGACGGCAAGGAAGCAGTAGCGCGCCTGCTCGACATGGGCTATCGCGCCGGAATCATTCCGCACGAGCCGCATGTGGAGTTTGTTTAAGTTAGAGTCCCAAAATTGAGAAGAGGCGCAGATCTTGCGCCTCTTTCGATTCTCTAGTAGCGACCGCGGAACCCGCCGCCTCCCGCGCTCCGTCCGCGTCCGCCGCCTCCGCCTCTTCCACCGAATCCGCCGCGACCGCCTGCTCCAGCCCGTGCTTCCTTGGGCCGGGCTTCATTCACATTGATCGCGCGCGAACCGAGCTGTGAACCATTCATCCCGCTGATGGCCTTCTGTGCTTCTTCATTGTTGGACATCTCCACGAATCCGAAGCCGCGCGGCTGTCCGGTATCGCGGTCCTTCAGAATGGTAACGTTGTCTACCTGGCCATAAGCGGAAAATGCCTGGCGCAGTTCGTCCTCAGTGACTTTGAAATCGAGATTTCCTACATAAATATTCATCGTGCGTCCTTCTTTGGGTGAATACAGATCGCGCGGACAACGGGCGTGACTGCGGGGTTGGTGGAAGACAGCTTAAGTTGACTTGGCATTTTCGCTCATTGCTTGCGAATCCCATAAGCCTACGCCTGCCATGGGGTAAGTTGCAAACCCGCAGGCGGATTATTTCCGCTTTATTGCTGGAGGGATCCACTGGCAGGATAAGAGAGTTTTAATGTTGATCTTGCCGTTCAGTCGTAACGGCCTTCATCTGCAGATACATCTCGTCTTGTCCGGTCACAACAAACCCGAGCCGCTGGTAGAGGTGTTGTGCAGGATTCGTTCGGAGGACTTGAAGGGTCACAGGCTGTCCTTTTGCTGCCGCTGTCTCAATGAGTGCGCGAATCAGAGTGCTGCCGATGCCCTGGCTCCTAAAATCGGGAAGAAGAGAAATATCCACCAGCGTGACTGAACCATCCCCGCTGGACACCAGCATGCGGCCCACTGGCGCGTCGTTCACCGTGATAAGACTGTGCTCGGAGCCGGGATAGGCAGTCTGATACCAGCGCTGCTGCGCGTTGAATTGCGTGCGCAAAAATGCCTCTAGTTGCTGGGCAGGCCAGCCCAAAGCGCTAACTTCCTGCCGTGTGCTCGCATACAAACGAAAAAGGAACTCCTGGTCTTCAGGTCGGACCGCTCGAACGCCGTGCTCCATCATCGTGCGATTTTACTCGACAACGAAGGAGAGAACGGAACGATTAAGCTTCGATGAGGTCTCTGCCCACTTTAATGCAGCCAGAATTATGTGCGATTGCTGTTCGCAGGGCCATGCCCTTCAACCTCCTGCGAGTTTCATACTCTCTTAACATTCGCTGTGTAGGCTCAGGAAGTTGTTCGGAGTGTAAGCGCAGTTTGAACCGGGTATTTCCGAATGAACAAGCACCTGCGTACCACGAACCTGCTCTTGAGATGAATATGAACTCGAGGCCCAGAATATTTCTTCTGGAAGACGATCTCGATATCGCCAGACTGGTTTGTCACAGTCTTGAAACAGCGGGATTTCGAGTTCGCAGTTTCACCACAACCGCGAATGTCCTCCCCGACGCGCGTAAGGAACCCCCTTCGCTTATGTTGCTGGACATCATGGTCCCGGGTGGTGATGGAATGGACCTGTGCCGGCAGATTCGCCAGGCAGGGTCGCCGCTGGTTGCTACTCCCATTGTCTTCCTTACTGCCAAAACATCTGAGACGGACCGTGTCTTAGGCCTTGAACTCGGCGCAGACGATTACATCACCAAGCCATTCAGCCCTCGCGAACTTGTGGCCCGTATCAAGGCCGTGTTGCGTCGCTGTGAGGCACCGCTTGCACCCGCTTCCATTCATGCGGGCGAACTGGAAATTGATGCCAATGCCATGACGCTGACGGTCCGCGGTGAAATGGTGACCACGACGGCTACCGAGTTCCGGCTTCTGCACTACCTTGCCCGCCATGCGGGACGGGTGTTCACCCGCGACCAGATTCTCGACGCAGTGTGGACTGAGACAACCTACGTCAGCCCGCGCTCGGTTGACGTTTATGTGCGCAAACTGCGGGAGAAGATTGAGATGGACCCTGAGCATCCGCGCTATCTGAGAACAGTACGAGGCACAGGCTACCGTTTTGAGGCGCCGAAATAGAC
>DASUBD010000308.1:0-11501 GCA_035763445.1 Candidatus Angelobacter sp. | reverse complement strand
AATCTTGCGCTTGGCACGCACCAGCCGCTGCGCCAGCGTGGGCTCAGGAAGCAGAAAGGCGCGCGCAATCTCCGGCGTGGTGAGCCCGCCCAGGGTCCGCAATGTAAGCGCGATCTGCGCCTCAGGATTGATGGCGGGATGGCAGCAGGTGAATATCAGCCGCAGGCGATCGTCAGGATATTCCATTTCGGCTGCTTCCAATTGCATCTCTGCCTCGGGCTGGTGCGTGGTGGGCGTTTCATAGAGCAGCGGCTCCTGTTTCTCGCGTCTTGTGCGCTCACGGCGGCCTTGATCAATAAGCCGCCGGTGCGCAACTGCGGTGATCCACGCGGCCGGATTCTGGGGGAGACCTTTTTCCGGCCACGTGGTCAGGGCCGCCGTAAACGCCTCCTGCATCGCCTCTTCCGCCAGATCGAAACTGCCGGCGATGCGTATCAACGTGGCGATAATCCGGCCTGATTCGCGCCGGAAAATCGCCTCGATGGTGTTGCTGACTTCATCCATTACTTGAAGTAACGGTTTCCGATTCATTGGCAGGCACTGCAGAAGGCAATCCCGGCAGCGTCCGAACTTCAACGCATCCGTAGCTTCCTCCGCAGCAGGTGGGAATCCGGGATGCATAGCCGATTGCCTCATCCAGGTCTTTGCAGTTCAGGATGTAGTAGCCGGCCAGTTGCTCCCGCGTCTCTGCAAAAGGGCCGTCAATGATTAATGGCTTGCCGTTCTGCACACGGATGGTTGTGGCTGTGTTGGTGCGAGACAGCGGCTCCGCGGCCTCCAGAATTCCCTTCGCGCGCGTCTCCTCCATCACTTTGAAATGGCCCTCCATAATCACCTGCCTCTGCTGGTCAGAAATCTGTGCCAGCTCGTCTTCTTTGGTATAGATCAGCAGCATGTAGCGCATAAACGTCTCCAATCTTGAACAATAGAAATCAGGACTAAACCGGGCTGCAACGATAAGTGGCAGCCCAGGATGCAACCGTCATTTTACCCGGTGATACTGGATGTTCTCGGTGAAAGCAGCTTTGCCATCCTTATGAAAGGTCCAGGCTGCCGTGAAGGCGTCAGGACCGCTGAATTTGAGCACGGCATTGTGCATGTGTCCGGTGTTGGGGTCACTCAAGTTGTCGCCGCCGGCAAACTTGAATACCACTTGGTTAGACTCGGGATCAAAGGCCTCCGCCTGCATCCGCGGCTGGTTTCCGGCAGTGCAATAGTGTGTGAGCACCAGGCGACTTCCGTCCAGATGGTAAACGGTGACCATCTCGCTCTCCCCGGGCACGTTGATCTTTTCCAGCACGGCGCTCCCATTTGAAACCACTTCGTACGAGCTTGTGACCTTGCCTTTCTCAGTCTTAGCTTCCCAGTTTCCGGCCAGTGACTTGATCCTGGCGAAGGCAGCCGCAGCGCCGTTGTCCTGCTTACCGGCCGCGTATGCCACCGTCGAAGCCAGGCTCAACCACACCATCACAGCAACCGCCGCTCCCATCCATGAGACCACTCCAAATCGCTTCATTTTCATAGCGTGCTCCTTATCTGTTTTTGGGACCGAAGCGGCTTTTGCTCAGCCGTTTCCGTCGCATTCGACATAACGACGCACAGAATTCGGGAAATCGACAGCCCTGATTACAATTTTTTGGGCCTCTCGGAAGCGGGGGCCAGTCTTCAGTATTGAGCAGACACGAACCCAGCCTCTATACTGGAGCGGGAGAATACTGGGTTTGGCGCTTTCCGCGGTTATTGTCGATGACGAACAGCTCGCACGCGACGAGTTGAGTTACCTGCTCAAATCGGTGGATGACGTGAGCATTGTCGCTCAGGGGCACAATGGCCTTGAAGCCGTGAATCTGGTGAAAGAGCACTCTCCTGACATTCTGTTTCTCGATGTCCAGATGCCCGGCCTCGACGGTTTTGGCGTGATCAAGAAGCTGATCGATAAGAAAGTTCCTCTGCCACAGATCATCTTCGGTACCGCCTTTGACCAATATGCGGTTAAAGCTTTTGAAGTCAATGCCATTGACTACCTGCTTAAACCGTTCGATAAAAAACGTGTGCACCAGGCCATTGAGAAGGCGCGCAAACGCATCCAGACTCCGGCTGCTGCCAGCAATGAAAAACTGGACTCTCTGGTGAAGATGCTGGAAGCGCAAAAGCCCCAGAACACCAAGGTCCTGTTGCGTTCAGCCGGGCGGCTTTATCTGGTGGATCAGAAAGACGTTTGCTTTGCTTCGATTGAGGACGGCATCATCAGCGTGGTTGCAACTACACACGAAGGGCAGTCGAATTGCCGAACCCTTGAAGAATTACTTGAAGGTTTGGATCCTGACATGTTCTGGCGAGCCCACCGCTCGTTCGTGGTGAACATCAACCGCATCAAGGAAGTGGTGCCCTGGTTCAAGAGCTCGTACCAGCTCCGCATGGATGATCGCAAACAAACGGAGATCCCCGTGAGCCGTGCCCAGACCAGGCGGCTCAGAGAACTGTTTGGACTGTAATTCTGCCCCATTAGAACGACCCCAGAATATTCCCAGTACAGGCTTCAACATGTCGCATGAGGACAGCAAATTCGCCGGGTCCATTCCCGCACTATACGACCGTTATCTTGGACCGCTGATTTTTGAGCCTTACGCGGCCGATCTGGCCCAGCGTCTTTCCGGGCTGAAGCATGGGAGCGTGCTGGAGATAGCAGCCGGTACAGGAATCCTGACCTGGGAGTTGGCTCGCACGCTTCCCCACGATGTCGCAATAGTAGCCACAGATTTGAATCAGCCGATGCTGGACTTCGCATCCGCCAAGCGTTATCACCCGCGAGCCATCACATGGCAACAGGCCAACGCTCTTGATCTTCCTTTTGAGAATGAGTCTTTTGACGTAGTGGTCTGTCAGTTCGGCGTGATGTTTTTCCCCGACAAATCCGCTGCCTACCGCGAGATCCTGCGCGTTTTGAAGCCCGGCGGGCTCTTTCTCTTCAGCGTCTGGGACCGGTATTTCATTGTCTTCGAGCCGCCTTTTCCCTCACGACCCGCCGCAATTCATGACGCGAACTCCTCACGGTTACTACGACAAGGATTTGATCCAGAGAGAAGTCGCTGCGGCAGGATTTGAGAATGCAAAGATAGACACAGTACAACTGCGTAGCCGCGCTGCTTCACATCGCGATCCAGCGGTTGGATTCTGCCAGGGAAGTCCGCTGCGGAACGCAATTGAAGCACTCGATCCTGGTCGGCTCGAAGAGGCGACTGAAGCTGCCGCTGCCTCTGTAAAAACAAGGTTCGGCCCTGGCCCAATTGATGGAAAAATACAAGCCCATGTAGTCAGCGCGCATAAGTTAAGTCTTGCGAAAATTTGAATCGAGTTGAGAGCCGGATCAGGCCGGCCTGACATCTGGAACCATTACAACCTCGAACTTTCTCGAGCCTCTTAACAAGATCAATTTTGTCCTCACCCCGATTCGTTTCTCGCTCAACAAACGATGCAGCACATCCACGCCTTCCACCGGCTCGCCTTCCAGAGCCACAATCACGTCACCTTCCTGCAATCCGGCTTTCGCTGCCGGGCTGCCCGGCTCCGGCGCCAGCACCAGCGCGCCGGTAAGCATTCTCGGCGGCGTTGTTGTGGTGGTGATTGGTAATACGCTGTTCGCCCGTATTGGGCATACCGGCGCTCCATTCTTCCTTCAGCCAATGCTCACGGCAATAGGCGCCTTCCTGATTGTAAAAGCGGTGCTTGGCATCGCCGCGGGCTGGGGATTGATCCAGCGCGAGACCTGGGCACGTATCCTCGCTGTGGTTCTTGGCTTCCTTGCTCTCATCCGTATTCCACTAGGGACAGCCCTGGGAATTTACACGCTCTGGGTTTTGCTGTCGCCCGGCGCGGATGAAGAATATCGGGCGATGTCCCTCCAACCATAACTCGCAGCACCAGCGTGTGCCGGAGACCAACTCCTCTCCGCCCAAGGTTCGGGAAATTCGGGGAGAGACCAACTGCACGATTCTTACCGCGGAAGTGCGGGTCTTCGCGTCTGACGCGGCATCGTGCCGCCGCTTCGCGCGATATTGGCGAGTGATCTACCCGAAAGCGCGTTCATTCGCAGAATGTGGCTGAGAGCCATTGCGAACAGGGCGGAATCTTCTCTCTAATCCCGCCTGCCGATGGGAGTTTTTTTCAGGAAAGCCGGATGAACATGGCCAGCAGCGGCAGGGCCGGAAGTATCCAGCCGGTGTACCTGAACCGCGACGGCATCTCCGGTGAGCGCAACATGAACACCAGGATGAACGCGAAATTGGCGAGACAAAGAGCGATTCCCAGGGGCACCACCAATTCACGATGCGAAGTGCCCATCAGATAAATCGGACCGAGCCCGAACAGGCACATACCTCCCAGCACTGAAGCCACGCTCAAAACCCAGGCGCGAATGGATCTCTCGGCCGGCACAATGCTCACTGAGGGCGCCCACGCTCTCAGGTCAGCGCGGAAATCTCCATAATCAACCAGATGCTTGCTGATAAAGAGTCTTCTGAAATGGGATCCGGTCTCAATCACCATGCCTTTGTGCGATTCGACAATCCTGGTAATATCACCCGGCGCAAACTCCAGGTCAGGGTAACCCGGCCGCTTACGAATCAGCTTGCCCATGCGGAATTCAACCTCCAGGGTTTCCCACTCTTTTCGCGCTCTTCTTACGGAACTATAGGTGCTCCACACGACAATGATCGGAAGCCCGACGAAATCGAAGAAGCTGCGGTTCGGTTGAATGCGCCCGTCAAAATACCAAACAAACGCAATTACCAGCGGCGCAAGAGGCCCCAGGACGATCAGCATCCTTCGACGTACCTCATCAAAGCCCCTGGGGTGGAGCCTGTAACAACGCGCGTTCAGAGATTGCATATTGTCGGGAGTCCTCGGGATTCCGCCATGATTTAAACATGCGGTTGCGGGCACCGCAACTATCCGGGCGGTTCGGTAGTGGTACAGCGCTGAACCCAGCGCCCAGAAGCTGCCTATACCGCTTGGTGAAGCGAAGATTGAAGCACGATCACGCGCTCTCAGCGTGCTGATTCGTTGTGGGGAGCGGATTGTGCCAGCCTCCAATGTCCTCGGCCAGGTGTTCGGCTACACGCGGGCCCCACGATCCGGGCTGGTAGAAATGGAGAGGCAGAGAATTATCCAGGAGATTTTCAACCACGGCCCAGGACACTTCCACGGCATCTTCACGAATAAACAGGATGGGATCTCCGGTCATGGCATCGGTCAGCAATCTTTCATACGGTCCCACTGCGTCGGCGGGAGAGTCTTTGACCGCAACCAGTTCAGTGAGCCTGGTAGTGAGCTTTTTGCCGGGATGTTTGATCCGGATTCCGGCGGAAATGGAGATGTCAGGGCCAAGCAGGAAGCGGAAATAGTTGGGTTCGGAATCAGAGACCAGGCCAAGCGGCGCGCGCTTCAACCGCACCAGCACCTCAGTGGCGGTAGTCGTCAGGCATTTTCCGGCCCGGATGAGAAACGGCACGCCTGCCCACCGCCAGGAGTCAATTTCAAAACGGATGGCCGCAAACGTTTCCGTCTGTGAGTCAGAGGCGACACCGGGCTCGTTGCGATAACCCACAAATTGGCCCCGCACCAGACTTTCTGGTTGCAGCGGCGGGATCATGCGAAAAACCTTGACCTGCTCATCCCGCACCGATTCCGGGTAGATCGATGTTGGCGCTTCCATGGCCACAAGCGCAACCACCTGCAACATGTGGTTCTGGATCACGTCGCGGATTGCGCCCGCCTCTTCATAGAATTTGCCCCGGCCGGATACGCCAAAGCCTTCGGCCATGGTGATTTGCACGCTTTGAATGTAATTGCGGTTCCAGATGGGTTCAAAATTCGGGTTGGCGAAGCGGAAATACAGCAGGTTTGCCACCGCATCCTTGCCGAGATAGTGATCGATGCGAAAAATATTTGGCTCGGGAAACGCGGAGTGCAGAATCTGGTCCAACTGCTCCGCCGATTCGAGATCGCGGCCAAAAGGCTTCTCTACGATGATCCGGGCGTTCTGGGAACAGCCTGAAAGCTGCAGTTGCTCCACAACCTTGCTGAACGCGCTGGGCGGGATGGCAAGATAGTGAATAGGAGAACATGTTTCGCCGAGTTCCCTCCGCAGTTGTGTGAACGTGGCTGCATCCGCGTAGTCGCCGTCAATATACCGGAGCCGCGTCACCAGCTCTGAGAAGACCTTTTCACTGAAACCGGGAATACTCCGCTGAATGCTCTCACGGGCGCGCGCGCAGAGTTGGCTGAGGTTCCATCCTGATTTCGCTACTCCGATGACCGAACACTGTAAAGTACCGTGCTGGACCATGCCGTAAAGCGCAGGAAAGATTTTCTTGTAAGCCAGGTCGCCGGTGGCGCCAAAGAAAACAAAGGCATCAGAGACTCCGCATTTGTGAACAGGCGTGAGTCTCAACGCTGTTCCCGTATTCCTCAGGGTCATTCAACTGCTTCCAATACTCGTTTCCCGGGCAGGATACGGCGAGCCAGACAGTAACGGAACTGCCAATTGTGGCAGTATGAGAGATCTGCCGCGCGACCTTTATCGTTCGTTGGCAATTGCCGCTACATAGCTGAGCGAATGCTGGCCGGCTGTGCAAGTCGAAATTCAAGCAGAGATTCGCTCGGTATCGATACCTGCTTGCCTTCTGTTGCTGCTGAGGCGCCCGTTCCCACGGCGGCTCCGCTGACTGCTCCGATCGCTGCTCCGGCACCGCCTCCCGCTATTCCGCCGATCAGCGCTCCCAGTCCTGTGCCGCCTACAATTCTGCGTGAAGTTTTCTTGCCTTTGCCCTCAGAGCGCACCTCGTAGGTGCTGGTAACCAGGGGATAAGCTGTGCCGTGGATGACGATGTCCGTCAACTCCAAAGTCAGTTCGCCGCCGCCTGCCATCCTGCCCGCCGCTTTAGCATTGGCGAGCCGGCCATAGACTGTGGTTCCCCGTGGCGCTACAACTGTGTCTTCCACCTGCAAATTTGTTTCCAGGGTCGCCGTGAAACGATAGCCGGGTTTCTGCTTGTTTGAATCAACGCCATCAACCATACGGATCAGGATGCGTGTTCCCGCGGGAACAGTAACCGTTGGCGACGATGATTGAGCGTGGGCCGCCAACGTCCCGCAAATAATAGTGCTCAATAGAACCAGAGAACGAGTGATTCCAGAAGGCATGATCATCTCCTTGCTGCAGTTGTGGCTTCTTTGGGAACCACGGGTAATGAGGACGCGATATGAAGATCAATGATCAACAGCAATTGGTTTTCTACCTGGACAAACCGTGCCGCCTCAACCGCTCCTATGGAGCTCTTTACGCGCCCATAGTACTTCGCCAGCAGATCAGAGCGCTGCTGCTGGAAATGGAGAGCATTCTGGATGAGTTCATCGGCTTTGGCATCGGACATCTTCTCATAGCTGCGCGCATACTCCTGGATGTTCGCCGCTCTCAGGTTATTCAGGCGGGTTAATTCTTTATCGTACTCATCGTAGATTGGCCAGAATTTACCGGCCTGTTCCGCGCTTAATTGCATGAGCGCGCCCATGATCTCGGTCTTGTCCTGCCGGATATCGCTGCGCAACAGCTCGATGTACTTGCTGATATTTTTCTCCTGCGTCTCCTTGTCTGCGCTGGAAGCAGTCTGTTGACCGGTGCTGGCAGGCGGAGAAGCAGCCTGTGAGAAAGCCAGAGGACAGCTGATAAAGAATGCAAGAAGCGATGACAACACGGTAATCCGCTTGTTCATTGGACTACTCTCCTCAATACTCTTTTAGCCTTTTTACCGGTAACTGCTAACTGACAGTGTTGACAGTCTTGATGTTCCGGATCCTGCGAATAATTGGCGTCACGGCAAACTCTTGGGCGAATCGGGGAAAACGAGGACGGGGAAATCGGGAACAGGCGGTTGTTCTCTGGTTGCCGCAGGCTTCTGCTGCTTTCGCTGTTCGAGCAACCCTTTGCCTTCTTGGCTTCGTTGTCGTGTTTATCGAAAAAACGCTCGTTCAATTCTGGAAAACGTGATTGGCATGCGATCCGTCGAGTCAGTGGCCCTGGCCAGCTACGGGTCTTCCTGCCTGGTCATACACCTCTCGCACAGCATTGATGAGTGTCTCCGGCTCGTCGAATTGAATGTATTCTGAGCTGTTGTGCGCGAAAATCTGCTTGGCGTTGGAAGAAAGGCTTAGCCAGCGCGCCTGGGCGAGCGTGGTCTCCTGCTCGTACTTGAGGTGCTCTGGTGTGTCAGTGGGTTTCCTCTCAAGATGTCCGACACCGTGATTGCGCGACGTGAGCACGCGAATTGGCCTTGAACCGAATGAACGGCGGTGCTCTTGCAGCCAGGTTTCGTCGCCTGCTGTTTCCTCCATCTCTGAGGCGTAAGCGTCGTACATCGCAACTTTGGTTTGCGCAATCGCTAATACCCTGGCGTTCAACTCCGGAGACCATACCGCTTCCGGCAGACCGCGGAAGAAAAACGCCTGAGCGCAAGTCTGTGGTGGCCGGCCAGGACGCGACGGTAGAGGCGGCAACGGTTTGTGCTGGGCTATGACATCTCGACAGGTGCGCAAGTCCGGTGGAATGCTGGCGTGTCCTCGATGTGTCTCTTCCTGCATTGCCTTCGGCTCCAGATCATCAGGATCGGCGTCATCCAGCACCAGTCCCGCTACCTCTTCCATATACCGGTCGGCAAAAACGCGAACATTGTCGCCGCCGAATGCCGATCCCACCAAAATGTACGGCCCGGCGATGCCTGCATGGTGCAGCGCAGTGTGCAACTCATCGGCGATGCGCACGCTGGTGCGCGGCATCGGGCCCGGATCGCTGAATCCCGTGCCTGCACGGTCATAGCTGCAGGCGCGCGTCCACTTTGCGATCCGTTGCTGCACCTTTGACCACGCCGGAGCCCAGTCTCCCCATCCGGAATCGAAAACAACTGTGGGCGAGCCGCTCCCCATGCAGTACAGGTTCAGCCGAAATCCGCCGACGTCAATGAGCTGGCCGGGCTTTCCGTAAACCATGTCTGCAGGAACACTGCCGGTTCCTGCTTCCTGCGCCGGAGCGCTAACGCTGCAAAGGATGATTACCAGCAAGCGGATTCCGGATCTCATGAGCAGTTCATACCTCCTCCTCCTTGGACGCGTCGCTAGTGACAGGCGTGAGCAGAAGATGGGCTTACATCTCTCCCGTCGCGCCTGGTTTAGCCCGGTCCGCCGATTCGGCGCGCCCAAGTTGGCAAGAGCTGGCTGCGCAGTTTTCAGCGCACGTCCCGAAGGCTCCCAGACAGCCAGTTATGAGTGCTGTCTGAGAATCTCAATAAAGGTCAGCCAACCATCTAACGCACTGTAATGTTGATGGTCCTGCGGATAATCGCGCCGCTCTGTTCCAGCGCCTGGAAGGTAACGCGGTGCGGCCCTGGCTCCATCAGTATGTGGCCCAGCACGTACTTCACTGACCCGCCATCGTTACCAGTCCCCTCCGCAGCCTTCACGCCATCTACATACACCTGGGTGGCCTTGAGCGGGTTGGAATCAGTAGTCACAGCCGCCAGTTCCACCGGAGAGCTTTCCTGATCGCCACTCTGCGGCGTACAGATGGTCAATGTCTGGTTGGTTGAACTGGGAGCGCACGGCGTGGCGTTGGTTGTGATTGTGTAGACCAGGGTGGACGTGGAAATTGTCCCTTGTGAATCCGTGGCTTTCAGGGTGATGAGATGCGGACCGGGGATCGTGCTACCCACAGAGCCTAGAATATCGCTTAGGCCCGGGCCGCCACCGATGTTAACGCCGTCAAATAGGATCTCGGTGGTGAATGAAAGCGAATCAGTGACGTGCCCCACAATGAGGTATGACGCGGGCACCAGCGAACCCTGAGTGGGCGTGCAGAGAGTGACTGAACGGTCCGGCAGCGTATGGTCCGGGCATGGATGAGTAAATTGGGTCTGCGCCATTGCCGAGGCGCCAGCGAAAAGGAGTGCAAACAAAATGGTTCGAACGACGATCATAGGATCTCCTGGGCTGAATTGCATGTGATGGCAGGAGGGGAGGCGAGCACAATCACAATGGGCAAATAGATGTTGATTGTGAGCTGCGCAGTTGCACTGCTGCTCCGGAGCGCAGGTGCGCATCTGCGCATGGCACACTCCAGAGCGAAGATGTCCAGCGCGCCAGAGAATGTTGAGAAAGGGAGAAAAGACGTCCGCCTGAACTGCGCAACTTTTCTTTCAACGATCCTGATCTTCCCTGCACGAACAGATCACTCGTTCCGGCTCTCAGTTTTTGACTTCGGTTTCTCCTCAGGATCGAGAACGATTCCAAACGCACGAGCATGAATGCCGTCGTTATCGTCAAAAAGCTGTTTTGATTCTCTTTCGACTTTGCGTGTGCCCGTCCGTTTTGCTTTTTTGATCTTCACTTCCGCTTGCGATTTGGCTGAGTCTTCATTCTCGATGTACCACTCAGCTACAGGATCGGGGTGTTGTTTCCGGGCTGCTCCCTCGGTTCGGCGCAAGAACGCTGCCCTCGCAATAACGTCCGTGCCTGGGGAATGCCAGGGTGAGGTAAAGAGCGCCTCAATGTACTTGTCTTTATGCTTATCACAACAAAAGTGGACCGCAAGCGGATGTGCCGCCCATTTCGCGCTCCACTTCTTCAGCGTCTCGAACTGCCGCCGATTTCCCGTTACCCCGCTGCGCTGAACCGCGAGGCCTATAATCCACCGTTGGTCAGGTCTTTTCTCCCGGCCGCACCAGTCACATCTGTACTGCAACAACTGCTTACTCCCGATTGTTTTTTCTTGCAGACGTTCTCTGAAGTTTGATGCAGGAACCCGGCAACGTGATCAGGAACACCATTAAAACCAGCTTCTTCGGCTTTCAAGCCGCACGGGGATCTCCGCTCTTACCTTTTCACAAGCCGGCCTGAGCTGCGCGGTTTTCTGCAGCTTTTTAAAGAAGATTGTGTGTCTCGCGGCGAGAGAATAGAAATTGGATTGCTTTTGTGCTTGAGTCTTTACCACAAGACCCTAGCGGCGCCGCGCCAGATACCCCTGCTTACTGTAAACGTGCAATACTGTTCCTTCTTTGGGGGGCAGCACTCGAACCTGGATTTTATGCCATTGATTATCGTGATGTTTGCTGCTGGGATGGTAACCCAACACATATTGAGTGCGCATTAATCTGCTTATGGCCGCGGCCTCTTGCGGCAGCTCTTCTATGTCGTTGACCTTGATAGTTTGCCCGCCGGTTGCCTGCGTAATTGTTGTGAGAAGGTTCTCGCCAGCCCACTCTTCGTAAGTTTTGAACACCTTCGAAAAGATTCCCAGGGCATAGATCTCCACATCAGCCTCCTGCACCAGGCTTCGTATTTCTCTGGCGGTATAACGGCTGTGGTTATCACCTCCATCTGAAATGATTACCAGGGCGCGTCGCTGGTAACGGGCCTGACGCAACTTATTCAATCCCATGTAAATCGAATCCAGC
>DASUBD010000307.1:0-5669 GCA_035763445.1 Candidatus Angelobacter sp. | reverse complement strand
CAGCGGGCGCAAGCCCTGCGCTGTGGCGTGGGCCAAAAATGGAGGTGAAATCCAGTTGCGCGTAACAAGCCGGTACAAAGAGGAGTACAAGAGCCAGGAGTCTGCCAGTTTTCATGAGCATCCTCGACCGAGACGGCGTTTCGTTTTCCAGAGCTAGTCTATCTATTGTTTTGCCGTCTGCAAGAACAAAGGTGGAAATGTAGGTTCCGGGGACAGAGCCTGGGAAAAACTCCCCGCATTGGCATGGCGGAAGCATTCCCGGGATCTGCGAAGTAGTGGGGAGAAAGTACTGGTCGAATTCCCTGCATCGGCATGGTGCAGGAAGCATCCTCGGGATCTCTCCACTTCTCCTCACTCGCACTGCTCCCTCGGAGTCGGTCGAGACAGAGGTATAGGGTATGGTTCGCGATGCCGAGCGGGCCCGGCAAGGAGCAAGGCATTCACTCCAAAGGACACGACGGACGCAACGGAAAGAAGAAAACGATTGGGAGGGAACACTCTATTTCTACAAAAATGAGCAGGCTGCCATCGTGAGAGAGAGCACGGGGTGAAACTTCCTGCGTCGATTGCCATGCAGTTCCAAAATGGCACTTGATACTGGAAAACATTTCCGCGTTTCATTCAGCCGGGTGCGGCCTTTGCTAGTATCCACTTCTGGCAGGAGTTGATATGAAGTGGAGCTACGTTATCTCAGGGTGTTGTGTTCTGCTGCTGGGTCTGAATATCGCGCTCGTCTATCAGAACAGAGAATTAAAATCGCGCCTGAGCGTGCCGCCGCCCGTCTTGGAGGCGAGTGCGGGAGCCCAGATGCCGGACCTGAAAGGGTTTGATCCGGACGGAAAACAGGTTGCTGTGCACTACGGAAACGATCCACGACAGGTGCTGGTACTGGTCTTTTCTCCGACCTGCCCTTTCTGCGAACAGAACTGGCCCAAGTGGACGGAGGTAATCAAATCACTGGATGGCTCAGTGGTGCGTCCTGTGGGAGTGGACCTGACTTCGAGTACAACGGATGACTTTGATTCCCAACATGCGATGGCGGGGATGCCGGTGATTGCCAAGGTTGATCCGGTGGCCCGGGTTGACTATCGCTTGCAACTCACGCCCCAGACGATTCTGGTCGATGCCTCCGGCAAAGTAGAGAAAGTATGGACCGGTGTGCTGAAAGATGCCGATGTCTCCGAGCTGAAACAACGCCTTTCCGGAAGCAGGGCCGCTTCTGCTGCCGCGACCCGTTCAGGATTCTGACGCGAAGGGAGAACCTGCAATGTCTAAAAGTTTGTTTGCGTTGCTGGTCACGGCGGTACTCGGCGCCGGAACAGTTTCCGCGGTCCAGCTAAGGGCCAACAGCACCGGCTTTGCCGCCTGCAAGGGAAGCTGCACCAGCAGTCTCCAGTGTTCCACTCCCCTGGAATCAACCACAGGGTTTTGCTCCTCGCATCCGACCGGAGTTGTGAGCAACCAGAAATAGGTCCATTCGCCAAGGCCGCGGTCCGGCACTGTCACGGCCGCAGTACAGGGAATGAGAGCCAGGCGAAGCGCAACGCAGCCGGAAATTTTCGGCAGCGGCTAGGCACGCGCCTGCACAGCCGCCACAATCAATTCCGCCAGGTTCACAGAATCCTTCACGGTCGAGGTGAGCTTGGGGCTGGGCCTGATGTCCATGCCCTTGAGCCGGATGCAGGCAATGATTGAGGCGGCAAGCACTACCAACTCGGATGTCCGTTGATCATTCACGAAAATAGCATAGGCGAATATTTAGCGAATGTCAATAGGTTGCTGCCAATTCTTTCGGTTTACTTTTGGGCGAATAAATAGTAAAGATATTGCCGGGATCGCGCGCCATCAGCCGTAAATCGCCATGATCGAAAAGCTAAAAACCCCAATGCATTCACCGCAATGGACGCGAAGGGCGCAACGGCGGACGAGGAGGTGCGACCCTCTGCTTATTGCGGACGGTAAAATTCCGACTGGGTGATCCAAGCAAAAGCTTGGGTGACCCAGTGGAAAACTCTGGGTGACCCAGTGGAAATCTCGGCGTAACGCAAGGGTCGATTTCAGGAAAGTTGTTTGGTTTCAACAAAACGATCGAAATACCCGGCACCCCTGGGGATGCCGAACACCAAAGTCTGAGCGCTGAGTTCGCAAAGAGCGCAGGGGACCGAAGGGTTGAACGCTTATTGCGGAGGGAGAAGCCACAGCCGAGGCGGCTGTGCCACACATTTCCTCGCATGATCAGAAAGACAAAACCCCAATGCATTTACCGCAAACGGGCGCAAAGGATGCAACGGAAAAGAAACCTATATGCCGACGATTGAACAAATCCGCTCAGATATCGAGCGCCGCATTCCGGGCGCGTTTAAGGTGTACGGAACGACATCGTCAAGGAGAATTGCAAGAAGTGCAATTGAAGGCGGCAACTCTGCTGAGCCTTCACAGATCCCGAAAGGCGGGCTGATTGAAATCTGCGCCCGGGGACAAGCTGCCGGGATGACCACGGTGATGAGACAGCTGATGGTTGCCATCACGCGCAAGGAGGCGTTCTGCGCATTAGTTGATGCCGGAGACTCGTTTGATCCTGCAGGAGCAGAGCTGGCCGGGGTTGAACTGGACCGGCTGCTCTGGGTGCGCTGCCGGCAACAGGCGGGACGCGAGAAAACGCTTACACCACTGGAGCAGGCATTCAAGGCAGCAGACATCCTGATCCAGAACGGCGGGTTTGGGCTGATTGCAGTTGATCTTGCGACCATTCCTGAAGCAGCGCTGCGCAAAGTCCCGCTCACCACATGGTTCCGCTTTGCGCGAGTGGCGGAGAAAACCGAATGCGCGGTGGTATTTTTCTCCAGTTATCCCGCGGCACGGAGTTGCGCCACGCTCACGCTGCACCTGTCTCCCAATGGAAGCAGATGGTCCAGAACCGCCGGCCGAGGCAGATTCGCGCACACGCAGGTGCTCACATCAGTGGACTTCCGTCCTGGCTGCGAAGATGAAGAAACCAGGAAGCCGGTAGGACCGATTGTGTCAGCGGGAGCTAAACAGGCTAATTCAGGCTGAGGTCAGCGCCACTTCACCATACGTATGGCGGGAATGAAACTGGGTGCGGCGGCCCCATAGGAGTCGATGTTGGTGTGCAAGTGGATCACGCTGATGCGGACGTCCGGCGCGGAGAGATTGGCCTGCCCCAGCAGAAGCAGGTTGGCCGAGCCAAGAAACAATCCTTTGTCCAGAATGCGGTCAAGAAAATCCAGAAGCTCTGTATCCTCGACTGCCACGTGTGTTCGCACCGGTTTTTTCATCCTAACAACAACCTGGCGAAGCGGCGCACGCATGGCACTACCCAACGCTTTTAGGATTGTTAATTAACGCTTACGACAGAGTCAAATGCAGCAGTACAGACCAGCTTACAAGGCCCTCCGCATTCAATCTTCAGCAGCTCTGCAACTGGTTACGACAAACTCAATTGATCAAGCAGATAACAGCACGCGAGGGTGGCCCCGCAATTCAAGGCGATGTGCAGCGCACGAGAGTGGGTGAATTCACGGCGAACTAAATACCTACCCTGAGTCAGTAATCGCCAGTGACGAAGCAGCGCTCTTTGGCTGCGGCAAACTCCAGCACTGGAAGCACTTAGGTGCAAGGGGCTCAAGCGAAACGACCTTGGTTGCTTATGTGATTAAGGTGCAACCATCGCGGAATGGAAGGCTTCGAATTTAGAAGTCCTCATTTCCAGGTCGCTTGTCATCTAAGTAGGTGAAGACTGTCAAAAATAACAGGCGGCCTGATGCGGGGAGAAATATTATGCGTAAACTCGGAATTGCCGTGTTTGTGATCGTGGTGCTGGTGGTTGCAGCAGCGCTGATTGTGCCGCACGTGATTGATATCAACCAATATCACAACCGGATCCAGGCAGAGCTGCAAAAGCGGCTGGGACGCACGGTAACACTCGGCGAGATGCGTCTGAGCCTGTTCCCTCCTTCATTCCAGGTACAGAATCCTGTGATTGGAGAAGACCAGCGATTCAGCTTCAATCAAAACCGGCCGTTCGCCACGGCGGAGAAGCTGGCTGTAAGCATCAAGCTGTTGCCTCTGCTGCACAAAGATCTGGAAGTGAAATCACTGGAACTGGACCGACCGCACATTGAGCTTGTGCGCGACCAGCAGGGCTCGTGGAACTTTGCCACCCTGGGACAGGAGCCGAAACCCGCAGCAGCACCGCAGCCGGCGGCTTCGCCTGCGAAGACAAAGACAAATACCGGTAATAAGCCGCAGACTACGACTCAGACCGCTCCTCAGCAACCGTCAACTCAGCCTTCACCCGCGGGCGAGCCCGGCAGCAAACCCGCAGCCGGACAGCTTACGCTGGCCAATCTTTCGATCGTCGACGGGCAGGTGGCCATCACAGACCTGCAGAAGCACCAGTCGCGGGCGGTGTATGACCACATTGATGTGAGTGTCAATGACTTTGCCCCGGACAAGCAGTTTTCCATGAAGGTGGCAGCACATCTACCGCCAGACCAGCAAACCGGAGGCGGCAAGCAGACTATTACGCTGCAGGGCAAAGGCGGGCCTATCCAACAGGCAGACATGCTGAACACGCCTTTTGACGGAACGCTGAAGCTTGACCAGGTGTCATTGGCTGCGGCGCAGAAATTCCTGAACTCGCAGGCCCTGAGCGGAACGGACGCGCTGGTCACAGGCGATGCAGCGGTCAAGAATTCAGGTGGGAAGCTTTCATCCAAAGGAAATATCCAGTTGCAGAAGCCGCGTATTAAGAACGTGGACGTGGGATATCCGATTTCATTGAACTACGACCTCACGGACGACCTGACGAACGACGTTATCCAGATCCGCAAAGGCGAACTGCGGTTGCGCGAGACGCCGGTCAGCATCTCCGGGACGCTCAATACCCGGCCTAACCCATCACAGGTTGACCTGAAACTTAAGGCTTCCAATGCTTCGATTGAAGAAGCGGCACGGCTGGCGTCCGCCTTTGGCGTGGCGTTTGGCCAGGGAATGGACGTGAAAGGCACGGTGAATGCTGATATCGCCGCAAAAGGGGCAGCCAACAAACCGGCAATGAATGGCCAGCTCTCCGCGCGCAATCTTGATATCAGTGGCAAAGGCATTCCGCAGCCGGTGAAAATTTCCGCCATTGATCTGGCGCTCACGCCGGACACCATCAAATCCAACGACTTCAGCGCCACCACGGGCTCAACCACGGTAAACGTAAACTTTGGGCTGAGCCAGTACACGTCGCCAAAGAGCACGATTAACGCCGCGTTGCGCGCCCCTAACGCGAAGGTGGCTGAGCTGCTGAATATGGCCAAAGCCGCGGGCGTTTCCGCAGCGGACAATATCAGCGGCGATGGCGTGCTCACCCTGGATGTCCACGCGCAGGGCCCGCTGAACAATATGTCCGCACTGGTGTTCAACGGAACGGGCAAATTGCAGAATGCTACGTTAAAACTGGCATCGCTCACCAAGCCTATTCAGGTGCGCAATGCTGACCTGGGGTTCAACCAGAATTCTGCCACGCTCAGCAACCTTGCTGCGTCCGTTGGCCAGACGAACGCCACCGGCAACCTGACTATGAAGAATTTCGCTGCGCCGCAGGTGCAGTTCACGTTGAATGCGGACAAAGTAGACGTGGCCGAGTTGCAGCAGCTCAC
>DASUBD010000306.1:0-12740 GCA_035763445.1 Candidatus Angelobacter sp. | reverse complement strand
AACCTGCAAAAAACGCGTCACAAAGAAAGAGCCAGGGCTTCGGTGAAACAGATATCCCGTGCCGGCAGAATGTCTGCTCACGTATTGAAGTCCTGGACTCTGCCAGCTACAAACTTAAGGAGCGCAGCCAGCAATAGATAGAGTCTATGGATCGATTGGATAATATAAGCCGTTACCCTTAACTCTGCACCAGGCGACAACATTGCGGCCGTCGCAAGTGTTTGTTACTTACCTCTTTAAAATCAATGGCATACATGAACTACCTCGCTGCAAGACATTCCCAGAATGGTAATGAAAAACCTTTTGTAGCTAAAGGAATTTCCTATCGTAAATCTCTAAGAATCTTAACGTTCAAGGGAAACACTGCTGCGCGGCAGTTGCTCAGCATCATCATCTCTCTGGCATAAGAGGGCAGGTTTGTCGTAAATGACTTTAGCAAACAGTCGCCGACCCACATGATGGCAAGGGCAAGACAGAAAGCAAGCGCCCATCTGGCTACGTTGATTTAGTAGAACAGATTCTTTTCAAAACCGGTCTATCGCGGGTTCCATGCGGTCGAATGCCTCTTTCAGGATGGCGCGCGAGGTAGCAAAGCAGATCCTCACGTGCCCTTCTGATCCTGGGCCGAACCATCGTGGCAGGCCGGGAACCAGAGCCACGCGGGCTTCATTGCGCAGGCGCTCACAGAAAGCGGCGGCATCGCCATTCGGAGCGAGATTGCGGACGCATGGAAAAATAACGTACGTGCCTTGCGGCGGGTCGATCTGAACTCCGGGCCAGCACTTCAGGCGCTGGAGCACGTAGTCGCGCTGCGCCTGGAGATGGTTAATGAAGTCAGCCAGCCAGTCTCGACCGTCATTCAGCGCAGCCATGGCGGCCACCTGTGACAGCACGGAAACGCCGTACACGGTACTTTCCGCGTCTGACGCATTCACGATTTGCCTGTGCCATTCAGGATCAGTGCAGATCAGGCAGCCCACGCGCAAGCCGGCGAGGGCAAAATTCTTGGAGAATCCATAAACCGTGACGGTGTTGCGGGCAATTTCCGGTGAAAGGGAGGCCACGGCCACGTGCCGGTTGGGAGCATAGATGATGTCTGACCAGATTTCGTCTGAAACTATGCGCAGCTTACGCGTGATGGCCCAGTCAGCCACTTTCAGGAGCCAGTCGCGGCTATAGACCACACCCAGCGGATTATGCGGGTTGCACAGCCAGAGCATGCGCGTACGCGGTGTGAGCGCTGCTTCCATGGCGGCAATAAATTCTTGAGCAGACGTGGAGCGGTTCACCGGCAGGCGGACAGCGACTGCTCCGACGCTCTCCACTGTATGCTGGAGCAGGAAATCGACGGGCGCAGGTATGAGCACTTGATCGCCGGGAAGGAGACTGGCGCGGGCGAGAACGGCCATTCCCGATGCGGCGCTGTCGGTGGCGAAAACCGCATCAGGCGTGCAGTCAATCTGTCGCGTGCTGTGCATCCAGTTGGCAAGGGCTTCGCGAAAGGCGGGAAGTCCTTGCGGAGGGACGTAGCTCATGACGCCATCTTTCACGTAGCGGATGAGCTGCTCCTGAACGGCTGGGCAGATAGGGAAGTCAGGGTCGGCGGCGGTGAGTGGAATTACGCCTTCAGGCTGCTGGGCCCAACGCAGGTTGAAGGCGCGCTGGCGCAGCAGGTCAAGCGGCACTGCATCGTCAGAAAAAAAGGACTTGCTCATTGAATCCGTCCGCTTCAGTTGGCTTTTGCGGCAAAGCGCTTCTTCAGGCCGTCGAAGGCTGTCTGGTAAGTATTGCCCAGGAACGCTGCAACGTCATTTTCTGATCCCGCAGGCGAATCGAAGTCGGCCGTGAATTCCATGAACGTGCGGTCGCCGTCGGTGATGGGCAGCAGGTGAACACGAGCCTGGTAGCGCGACATAGGCACAGCGCCTTCCAGCATGCGATAGCCAATGAAGTGGCTCTGATCAGAAAAGTCCAGCAACTCTTCGCGCATGCGTGAGCCGTCCGGCAGCGCGAAGTTGCGGATGCAGCCGGGATGGTCGCCGCGAGAGCCGCCTTCAAGACGGCAGTCGGAAACGCCGGGAAACCAGTTGGCCAGGGTGCTGAAGTCGCGGAGAAAGCCCCAGACCACTGTGATCGGGGCATCCAGAACGCTGGAGCGATAGACTGTTGCCATTTGCCTTCCTCGTTCACTCGAGTATTTGATTGCTGGAATTTTAGCTGAAATGTAAAAAAATCCTAATGTGGGCCAGAGAAGTTGGTATGCTCTTGGAAAAGTGGGGGCAAATTAATGTACGACGCGATTGTTGTAGGGGCGAGGTGTGCCGGGTCACCAACCGCTATGCTGCTGGCCCGCAAGGGCTATAAGGTCCTGATGGTGGACCGAACCACGTTTCCCAGCGACATGGCTTTTTCCAATCATTTCATGCATCAGGCCGGTTCGGCTGTGCTGAAGCGCATGGGGTTGCTGGATCGGCTGGCTGCCACCGGGTGTCCGCCGATTACACATGATTACTTTGATTACGGCGCGTTTTCGCTGACCGGGCCGGTGCCGCCGTGCGACGGAGTGAACACGGCTTTTGCACCGAGACGCATTGTGCTGGATCCGATATTGGCTGCAGGAGCGGTGGAAGCCGGAGTTGAGCTGCGTGAAGGCGTTTCTGTCCAGGAATTGCTTTGGGAAAACGATCAGGTGGTGGGAATCCGAGCCCGGCATAAGGGCAAGGAAATGACGGAAAAGGCAAGGATCGTGATCGGGGCGGACGGCATGTTCTCCGTCGTAGCCAAACAGGCCAAGGCTCCGGAAACAAAAACTCAGCCGGGACTAGAGGGCTCATGGTACGCCTATTGGAGCGGCGTGCCGATGAAAGGCTGGCATCTGTGGCTGCGACCGCATCGCGTGATTTTTGCTTATAACACCAATGACAATCTCACGCTGATTGGCGTGGCCTTTCCGGCGCGTGAGATACCCGCGGTGCGGGAAAACATTGAACACAATCACCGGTCAACCATTGAACAGTACGCGCCGGAACTGGCCGAGCGCATGCGCGCCGGACGGCGTGAGTCGGGTTTTACCGGAGGCGTGATTCCGTATCACGTGCGCCGTCCCCATGGACCGGGATGGGCGCTGGTGGGCGATGCCGGCTATCAGAAAGATCCCTGTACCGCATCCGGAATCACGGATGCAATGCGCAGCGCGGAATGGCTGGCCGAGGCCATTGATGCCGGTTTCAGCGGACGGCAGCCACTCAACGACGCGCTGAAGAAATATGAGGAAACGCGAAACCAGTCTGAGATGGCCTACTTTGAAATGACCACGCAGCTTGCGGCACTGGAGCCTCCACCGGCTGAGCTGGCACAACTGCTTTTCGCTCTGCAGGGCAATGCTGAGCAAAAAAGCCGCTTTTTTGGCGTGCTCTCTCACAGTGTGCGCGTGGAAGAATTTTTTGCTCCGGAGAACGTGCAAAAAATCATGGACGCTGCTGGCAAAGGAGCGGCGGGCTAAGAATTACTCTAAAGCGCAAGCGGTACAACCGCGCTTTCCCGGCAGAGGGGCGCCAGGAAATTTCTGGTCAGGTCGCGGCCCTTGCTGATGTAGGGAGCGCATTCGCTGCGACGCTGCGCCGAATACTGTGACAGGGCCTGATGTATGTCGGCTGTCGCAGACAAAGCCTCGGTGAGCACAATGGCATCCGCAATGGCGGAAGAAACGCCTCGGCTGGTGAAGGGGAGCATGGGATGGGCAGCATCGCCTACCAGTGCCAGATTTCCGCAATAAAACTCAGGGACCAGGTCGGCATCCACCGGCCGCCAGAGATGCACCCGGGAATAGTCGGTGTGGTGAAGCAGGTGCGGCACCGGCTCCGCCCATTTGGCCACGAGGTTTTCAACAAAGCTGAGCAGCGACTCTGGCGTGTCCGGTGGTAATTGAAACTTGTGCACGTCAAACTGCAGGAACCACACCACGTGATCGCGATCCACTGGGAGAACACCGAAGGCAAGCCCTCCGCTTTGAGCATGAAACTTGTTGAAGTTTCCTTGCGACCAGCGGATCGCGTCCGCACAGCGGACCATGCCGACTACTTCAGCAACCGGAGCGGAACGCGCAGACCAATGGGGATAAATGGCAGCTCTGGCCCTGGATCTGCTGCCGTCGGCGGCGAGGTAGAGTTCGGCTTCGACTTTGCGGCCGGAAGACAGATATGCAGCGCGAACTCCGCCCTCTGAATCGAACTCCAAACGGTTCAGCTCTGAGTGGAAGACGATGGGATGGCTGCGATTCAATGAGGCGATCATACCCGCGATCAGATCGCGGCGACGAAAACTGCGCGTGCCGGCGGGCAGAGATTGCTGTTCCAGGACCTTGCCCGACGAATTGCGGCAGACGTAATGGGCAAGCGAAACGCCGCTTCCGTTTCCCTGCAAGAGCACCCCGAGACTCGCCAGTCCTGTGATGGCTTCTGGCAGGAGTATGAAGCCCATTCCCGCATCGTGCGCCTGACGGCTGCGCTCATAAATGTCGTAATCGTGGCCTTCGGCGTGAAGTGAGATGGCACACGCCAACCCGGCGAGCCCTGCGCCAAAAATTGCAACTTTCATTTAGCTTGCTCCCCCGACTTACTTCTTTCCCCATACGGGAGCTGCTCGCCGCTTCGAGCAACTACTAGATAGTGCAGAGTATAGGGCTTGGCGTATCACCTTGGTGAAGATTTTTTAATGTCAAAAGCTTTGCCCTGAATTCGCCAATGAAAGGACAACTTGTCGCAGGCCACCGACCACTCGGGCCATGCGGTCATAGTCGAGTGTATCCGGCTTATCTGTGGGACGGTGATAGTTTGGGTTTCTGAAAGGCGCTGTGTCAGTGACCATGATGGCTGGATAACCTTCCTGCCAGAAGGACCAGTGGTCAGACCATCCCACGCCGCTGAAGAATTCTGGAGCGGCCGAACCTTCCGAGGGAATCGTTACAGTCTGGCGAAATATTCGAATTGTTTCCCGCACCAGGCGTCGGGAGGAGAGATTCCCGACAAAGCCAATAAAATTTCCTCGATCTGGATAAAGCACTCCCATAGGTTCTGGATATTGTTGACTTCCGGGTCGGTCAGAATACATGCCGACTGTCTCAAGTGATATCGCGGCCACAATGTTTTCGTGTTTGTGGTGGGCCTCTCGAGCGTAAACCAGGCTGCCCATGGACTCTGTTTGGAACCATGGCGGTTCTTCGTTAACAAATGCCACGAATCGAATGGTGCGTGCGGGATGACTCTCTCTTAACAGGCGCGCGAGTTCCAGCAAGGCGGCAATGCCGCTCGTGTTGTCGTCAGCTCCGGGACAGTCGTAGACAGTATCGTAATGTGCTCCAACAACGATAATCTCTTTCGGTTTCGTGCTCCCCGGAATTTCCACGCTGATGTTGCTCACCTTCCTCATCTGCACAACATATTCCTGGGACTTGACCTCATAGCCCAGGCTCTTGAACCAGCTTTCAATGAAGGTGGCCGTGGCTTGCAGTTGAGGATACGCGATGATGTTTCTTTCGCCGATATTGCCGGCAAGATATGTGACTGTTTTTCTCAAATTTCCGGCGAGCACAACTTCACCGGTTGAGAGCGGAGGCAGTGGCCCGGCAAAAGATTTACCCGGCATGCTGGTCATGTAAAAAAGGGCACTACCAACAAAGATGACCAGGCAGGCAAGAATTGTGACCAGTCGGAGCCACTCTTTTTTCCCCTGCGGAAAGAGTTGCATCTTCACATCTTTATGCCGTAATTCGTCTCGAACTTTTTCCCCACAATCTGATTTAAGTGATGCTTCAGGTGCGCCACGTAATCTTCTGCAATGAATTCGAGAGTGGCCGGTGCATGGTCGCCGATATGGCAGGTGATCTTGGCCGCATCTACTGGAAGTACCGTCAGCACGTGCGCGATAAAGCGGTTGTAACTGGCCCAGAGATCGACCAGAAAGTCCCAATCCATCTCCCGGAAGTTCTGGAGATCCACCAACTTGTCCTGCTCATATCCGGGAAACGTCAGCTCACCTTGGAGCGCAGCGCGCACGAAGCGCTGATGATTATTCGTCGCGGAATCGAGGAGATGGCCGAGAATTTCTTTCTTCGACCATTTTTTGGGGTCAGGCCGGAGTGACGTATCGGCATTGTTGAGCCTGGCGAGCATGGGCTTGGCCTGCGCCACCGTGCGGCCAAGATCGGAGGCAGTGGGTAAAAAAGGATTCGTCATTGGATGGTCTTCAAGATATCCACGGGTTAAAAACACTCAAGCCAGCCAACTTTACGTCGCTCGTATTTCGAGTGACAAACGTAAGGTTGTGGTGCAGCGCGGTTGCCGCCAACAAGCTGTCGATTACTGGCAACAGTACCCCAGACAATTTGGCTTGTGCCGACAGGAGTCCCCAACGTTCCGCGATTCCAAAATCGATCGAGAGAATGCGGTCGGTAAAGCGCATCACCAGGTCATTACCGAGCCAACTCTCGAGCAAAGCCCGCCTATTGCCGGAAGGAAGGGAGCTTATGCCTTTTCTGATTTCACCAATGGTGAGGACACTCAGGAACAAAAGCGATTCCTCCGTTGCCTGAATCCAGCTAACAACTTTTGGCTCTGGTTTGGGTTTTACGAGTTCAGAAACTACATTTGTATCCAGAAGGAATCCGCTCACAGATCCACCGTTCGGCCATAGTCGGGGAGTCGCTCAAGATCCAGATTCGCTTTCGCTAAAGGGGATTGGGCAAAGAATTCCACAAGGCTGGTCGTTTGTTTGCCGCGGCTGGTGAGGCGCTCAAACTCTTCGGCAGGAAGGACAACAACGGCTTCTTTGCCTTGTCTGGTAACCCATTGGGGGCCTTCAGCGCGAGCTCGACGGAATAGTTCGCTAAAGCGTGCCTTGGCAGTTTGCAATTGCCATGAGGTTCCACTTCTCGGCTTTCTGTGTTTTGAAGCAATGCGTTTTACGGGCATGGCTTTAGTATACTTCAAACAGACTAGTCTGACTAGTCAATGCCTTATTCAATGCCCAAATCCTTCCATTTTTTATCCACTAACGCCTTGGTTTTCTCGTCCATCAGTATCTCATCGGGCCAGGGACGACTGAAGCCCTCCGTGGGCCATTTGCGCGTAGCATCAATGCCCATCTTCGATCCAAAATTCGGCAGGCGCGCTGAGTGATCAAGAGAATCCACTGGGCCGAGCGTGAATTGAATATCGCGTTCAGGATCAATGTTGTTGGTGACTTTCAGAACCACTTCCGGAATGTTCTGCACATCCACGTCCTCATCCAGCACAATGATGCACTTGGTAAACATGGCCTGTCCCAGCGCCCAGATGCCGTTCATGACTTTGCGAGCATGGCCGGGATAGGATTTGCGGATGGAGACGATCATCAGGTTATGAAACTGTCCTTCCACGGGCAGATTCACGTCCACTATCTCCGGCAGGGTGAGTTTCATCAGCGGCAAGAAGATGCGCTCAACGGCTTTGCCCATCCACGCGTCTTCCATGGGCGGCTTGCCTACAATGGTGGTGGCATAAACAGGATTCTTGCGATGCGTGATGCAGGTGACGTGGAACACTGGATATTCGTCTTCGAGAGAGTAGAAACCGGTGTGGTCGCCGAAGGGACCTTCCGTGCGAAGCTCATCGAGCTTTACGAAACCTTCCAGCACGATCTCGGCTGAAGCAGGCACCTCCAGATCCACCGTTTCACATTTCACTAACTCGACCGGTTTCTGGCGCAGGAAGCCGGCAATAATGAATTCTTCAACTTCGGGCGGAGCGGGAACGATGGCAGAAAAAGTCATTGCCGGATCTGTGCCGATGACAACGGCCACTTCCATAGTGCCGCTGGGCCGCTCTCCGGGAGCAAGCATGGAACCGCCGCCGGAGCGGGCCATAATCTCAACACCAGAGCGCCTTTCCTGCACAGGCAAGAGTGCCTGTACCACAGGGGACTGGGCTGAACCTCTATTCTGTAGATCTCCTGCAGCGGCGCCAAGGCGCAGCATGTCACGGTAATGTTCAGCAGCCACTTTCTGGCGTTGCCAGTGCATGCCTGCGGTAGTCTCGTCGTAAATCTGGATGCGGTACATGCCCACGTTGCGCTTCCCCGTTTTGGGATCGCGCGTGATCACACAGGGAAGAGTAATGAATCGGCCGGCATCTTTGGGCCAGCACTGCAGAATGGGGAAATCAAGAAGAGAGAAATCGTTTTTCTTAATGACTTCCTTGCATGGGCCGGTCTGAACCACCTTGGGAAAAAATTTGCCCATGTCGGCGAGCATGGGAAGCATCTTGAGCTTTTCCAGAAACCCTTCCGGAGATTTCATGTTCAGCAACTGGCGAATGCGCTCAGCAATTTCATCCAGGCGGTCCACTCCCAAAGCCATCTGCATTCGCCGTTCCGAGCCGAACTGATTGATCAAGACGGGCACGCCGTTTGTGCCTTTCACGTTTTCAAACAGCAGCGCGGGTCCACCGTCGCGGCCATACTTTTTGGCAGCGCCCTTGGAGACGCGATCCGTGATCTCAGTAATTTCCAGCACGGGATCCACTTCCGCGCGAATACGCTTTAGTTCGCCGGCACGGTCAAGGGCAGCGATCCATTGTCTGAGGTCGTCAAAGGCCAAGAGGCTCTCCTGAGGAGAAAAGTGAAGATCGAATTATAAATAGCTGGCGGGTGCTTTCTCTGAAATCCCGAGCGGAGCGAGGGATCCCTATTCCTGCATGGCTCTCAAAGGCCATTGCGAAGCATCCGGAAAAGTTTATCGTGGAGATAGGGATCTCTCGCTTCGCTCGAGACTTGGAAACAGCTGACTTGCTGAGTCTTGACAGCAATTTACAACCTCAGCTGTTCTGCTCACATCATAACGGCTGAGCTAACACCTTTCTGGAGTCTGCCCCTCATGGCCAAAGCAATACAGGGTGAAAAGGAATATCTAGACGCATTCTTTCGGTTGACGCTGAAACCCACCAGCGCCAGTGAAATCATCAGCACACTGGGCTCGTTCACGCCGGAGCAACGCCAGGACTTTGTTGATCTGGCGGATTCCAACCACGTGGTGGTCCGGGCTTTTGAAGTGATCAATCGCATTGCCGGGAATCGCGGCGATACCGGCGTCCAGGGATGGGCTGTGTCGATCCTTGCCGCCGAGCGTCATCGCATTCATAACGCGCTCAAGCAACTGGAGCAGGTCTGCAACGCACTGGAAGAAGAAAATTGCCACACGGTGGTAATGAAGACGCTGGACCACTGGCCGGATTTGGGCAATGACCTGGATCTGGTGGTCATGGGCGAGACACAAAGAGTAGTGAATGTCCTCAAGGGACGTTTTGCGGCGCATGTGGAGGCGCGCAGCTGGGGCGACCGGCTGGCTAACAAATGGAACTTTGCGTTGCCCGGATTGCGCGAGGCCATTGAAGCGCATATCGGCCGTCTCGGCCAGACGGGCGAACATATCGGCCTGGCGCAGCGATTCATCGAACGACGCGTGCAGGTTACGGTGAACGGGTGCACATTCTTTGCGCCTGCTCCGGAAGAACGCATTTATGCCGCAACACTGCAGCGTATGTACCGGCATTTCTATTTCCGCGTGTGCGACATACTGAATGCTGCCGCCATCGTGGAATCGGGCAAGCTCAATTACTACGATCTCCGCGACGGAGCCCAACAGGCTGGAATATGGCCTGGTGTTGCGAGCTTCCTGAAGATCGTTTCTGATTACGTGGCAAAGTATCGCGGCACGCCGCTTGATCTGCCGGCCAAAGTTATCGCAGACGCCACCGTGGACGCCAACAAGATCTACACTCATGCGCGCTTCCTGCGTGTCCCGCTAATGCCATACGGCGCACGTTTGTACACGCGCCAGCTTACTGAGACTGCGTTTCGCGGTGATGTGCCGGCAACGTTGCGCCTGAGCCTCTTGCCTCCGCTGGCATCAGCAGCAGCAGTAGCCTTCAGGATTACCGGGAGCGATAAAGGAGTTTGGTAGGCTGCGATTGCAGCGTTGCAGCATTGGTTCAGTGCGGAAAAATTGAGGGCGGTCCGCTGGTTTGCGAATCGCCCTCTTTGCTTGTGGCTGACACTCTGAATCAGCTACATCGCATCTGCACTAGCTCTAACGAGACCTGGGGCCGGAAGATTTTCCTCCTCCGCCTTTATCCCCGCCTCCACCACCCCCGCGATTCCCTCCGCCACCACCACCGCTGTTTCCGCGATTGCCACCGCCAGAACCGCCGCCGCTGTGGCCCGCGCCGCGATCATAGCCTCCACCGCCAGAGCTGCGACCGGACGAGCCACGATCGTAACCGCCGCCAGAGCTGCGACCGGACGAGCCACGATCATAACCACCGCCGGAGCTGCGGCCGGACGAGCCACGATCGTAACCGCCGCCAGAGCTGCGACCGGACGAGCCGCGATCATAACCTCCACCGGTATTCCCGCGGTCCATGCCGCCACCGCTGTTGCCGCGATCATAGCCGCTCCTGTTGTTTCCCCGGTCCATACCACCGCTGTTTCCACGGTCGTATCCCCCAGGGTTGTGCCCTTCAGGAGGAGAGTTGCGGGGCGTGACGATAGGCTTATTGAGTTCCAACTGCGGTTTTCCGCCACCCTCATTTCCGCGACCGCCAGGGCTATCGTTCTGCCGTCCTCCGGAAGGGAAGCGCTGCCAGCCGCCGCGATCGCCGGACGATTGTGGGCCTGAATTCGATCGATCAGGCTGCGAAGATGGCCGATCATTTCCGGATCCGGACGGGAACTTGTGGAACCCGCCTCGGTCTTCGCTAGCACCTCCACTTTGTCCACCAGCCGATGGGTTGTAGCGATCGTTTGACGCCGGACCACTACCACCGGAAGCCGGAGAATGCTGGTCTGCCTGGCCCCCTTTGTCATTCATGTCTACAGTTGAGCGACCGCCTGCAGGAGGACCGAATTTGGACCACCCACCACGATTGCCCCGGTCGTTCGATTGCTGGGCTCCTGGAGTGTCCATGCGGCCCGGTGCATTATGATCATTCGCTCCCACGCGATCGCCGGTTCCGCGCCCATTTTGGTCTTGCCTTTCCGCGACTCCGGGATTTCCGTTCATCCCGCCGGCTCTGTTGGCCACTCCCGGCTGAGTATGGAACTCGCCACCGGCTCTGTTGGCCACTCCCGGCTGAGTATGGAACTCGCCACCGGCTCTGTTGGCCACTCCCGGCTGAGTATGGAAGTCGCCACCAGATCTGTTGGCCACTCCCGGCTGAGTATGGAAGTCGCCACGTGCGCCTGGAATTTCTCTCCCCCCAGGATTGTGTTCCTGCACGGTTCGCTGTACACGTTCCTGCTGATCATGGAAACCCGGCAGCGCTGCCGGAGGCTGACGATGCGTAAAGAACCGGTCATTGCCGCGTGATTGCATTCCCTCACGGACTTCCCCGGCATGCAAGCTTTCCCGCGTCGGCACCACAGGTACGTTGCCGGTCATCACGCGAGATTCCCTCAGATCTGTGTCTCTCACGTCAAGGCGCCGCACGCGCATGTCACCGCGGCCAAAATGATCAGTATCAACTCCGGAGATGCCCCGGCGCACGCGCTCATTTCTCAGTGCCATATTCACGTTGGAGATGAACGGCTGCCGTCCGCGAATGCCCAGTGGCCGGATGAAGCCGCCGTTATGAACGTTGATCACGTTGATGTTCGTGATGTTCACCACGTTCACGCGGTTAAAGCCGCGTCCCCACCACGGATAGCACGGATCGAATGGCCCAACCGGAATCCATCCAATGGAGCCGAACCCAAAGGCAAAGCTGCTGTGATGCCCGAAACCGATGAAGGTCACGAATGCCGGAGCCCAAATCGGCCGGTAGCTGACGTAAACCGGTCCAGGCCACCAAACCCACGAGCTACCCCAGAAGAACCAGCGGCCATAGTGATATGGAGCCCAGCCCCACGGTTCATAAGAAACCCAGGTCCAGCCCCAATATGGTTCCCAAACCCAGCGCCCATCGTGGTAGGGAGCCCAGGCTGCATCCTGATAGGGCTGCCATACCGAGCCGTATCCGGGGATGTAAACCCAGCGGCCGTAACCGTCAAGGTCATGGGCGCCGGTGTAGTAGGAGTTGGTGTTGTGCCAGCTCTGCGCGTCCTGAATGGCGCGATTGCGGTCTTTATTCCAGCGGTCCCAATCATCTCCGCTCGGCGCGTCATCCACTTTGTACTCTGCACTTTCTGCTGTTCCGCGAATGATGATGCTGTGACCATCTTTCACACTAGTGCTGCCTTGCGGCGTGTCAATTTCGGCTTCGCCGTCGCGCACTATGACTTCTGTCTCATCGTCAGAATTTACCTGAATGCGATAACGCCCTTTTTTCAAAGGACGGACAGAGACGTTGGGCGTATCAATTTCCACGTCCGCCTCACTGCCCTTGAATATGGAGTAGTAGGCGTAACCCTGAGAGAGCTGAATCTGTATATGCGTGCGCGTCAGGTCCGCTATCTTGGCCTGGCTCTGCGACGAGAGACGAAGAATGTTGGCGTAGTCAAGCTGCACTTCCGCACGCGACTTATCGCCTGTGCCGACAATGTCACCGCGCACCATCGGCGTGTTGAGTGTAGCTGCGGTCCAGTCGCCTGAATCGCCTCTCTGCATGGATACGTCACCATGGATCAAGCTGATCCTGGCTACGTTAGGTTGTGGTCCTCCACCGTTCGGACCGGGATCATCGTCGTCCGCCAGTGCAGAAGTACTGGCAAGA
>DASUBD010000305.1:0-3651 GCA_035763445.1 Candidatus Angelobacter sp. | reverse complement strand
CGGTTCGGGTCCTTTCGCCATGATCTCGCGAAGCAGCATCTGTACCTGCACACCGACTTGAGCCGAAGAACCCTCAGCCACATCAATCAACTTGCAATCGATGTGCTCGCACTCCTGCCGCGATACTTTGCATAGTCCGGCGAGCAGAGCTTTTTCCGGGAGCACCGTATCGCCACTCTCAACCGCCTGCGATTTGTCAGTGACAACGCAAAGCGACGATGACACTAAACCGTCAACCCCAATGAGGGCTTGGACCAGGAACAGAACACTATAGAAGCCCCTGCTGCGTTCCGGATGTTGCTCAGTACGCGATAGGGATGTACCCGGCCCTGTGCTCCAGGTGTGTATGACTGATTCGGGAAGTCTGGCAGAATCGCGCAAGGAACGGAGGAGAAGATGATAGTGGTCCGGATCCAACGGATCGATGCTAAAGCGATCATCGCTGATCTGTCTGTAGTCCGTTCCAGGCTGCACCGTAACAACGTTCTTGCTCAGCAAATGTAAGTGGGCGGCCAATTCGGTTCCTACATTCGAATTGTCGGCAAATACCAGGAAAAGCCCATCTAATCTGGCGCGGGGTAAAACGGACCCTTTCCACACCGGGGTATAAAACCACTGGTCTATATCAAATCCTTTTGCTGATCCAGATGCATGGTCCTGTTCTGAGATAGTCTGTGGATCAATCCAGTATCGTTTGCGCTCGAAAGGATACGTCGGAAGTGGAACGCGCGATCTGACTTCCCCAGCGTAGAAAGCTTGCCAATTGGGTGTAATCCCAACCGCCCACAACCTGCCCAAAGTATCCATCATCACTTCAGCATCAGCTTTCTTATCGTAAGGATGCCTCAGCGAGGTGATCACAACTGACCCGCTGTGGGCGGGCAATTGTGGCCGGGCCAATGTTGCCAGGGTATGGCCGGGTCCGACTTCCAGAAATAACCGGTTCGGTACTTTGCAGAGTTCCGCAAAACCATCGCTGAACAGAACCGTGCTCCGCAAATGCCGAACCCAATATTCCGGATCGGTTGCTTCCTCCGGACGTATCCATGTACCGGTCACGTTGGAAATAAAAGGTGTGTGCGGCGGATGCAACTCTGTGTTCTGGAGGAAATCAAGAAATGAAGACAGGATTGGCGTAACGATCCCAGAATGGCTGGAGACATCGATTGGTATCTTTCGAAACTCAATTTCAAACTGTTCCAGGTATTGAGTGATCTCTTCCACCGCCTCGACGGTGCCTGAAATCACGGATTGGGAAGGGCCATTCACTGCTGCCAACCATAGTCCCTCCTTCAACAAAGGCTCCACCTCTTTCCTGCTCAAAGGAACGCTCAGCATGAGGCCTTTAGGGACTTTTTGAAGCAATCTAGAGCGGGCCAGCACCAGGGAGAGCGCATCGCTAAGCGAGAACACACCTGCCAAACAGGCCGCGACATATTCGCCCAGGCTGTGTCCAATGAGCGCTGCCGGCTGAATTCCCCAGTTCATCAATAATTTCGCCAGTGCGTACTCGATGACAAAAAGCGCAGGCAGTCCAATGGAGGTTTGCCGCATATAAAACGCGGCGCTGGTGGAATCAGATTCCGGGTAGATATAGGACCGCAAGTCCGCTCCCATTTGTGGATTCAATAGCTCAGCGCACAGATCCACCTCTTTACGAAAGACCGGCTCGTCCCTGTAGAGACCGGCCGCCATGTTGGGATATTGAGCGCCACCGCCGGGGAACATGAAGACCACGCTTCGACTGGCAGCTTTTTGTGAATGAGAATAGACCTTGTGCGAATCCAGGGTTGCCAGGGCCGTGATTGCATCTTCCCTATCGCGGCAGGTTATAGCCCGGCGATGCTCAAACGTGCTTCTCCCGGTTTGCGTGGTAAAAGCGATGTCCGCCAGGTCAAGGTCATCCCTCTCCCGCAGATGCTGCGCCAGATTGACGGTTTGCCGGTCCAGCGCCTTTCTGCTTTTGGCTGATAGCAATAGCAGTTTGCACTCACGGGAATCTTGTGCCGTGGCAAGCACGGGCGGTTCCTGCAAAATTACATGGGCATTGGTTCCACCGATTCCAAATGAACTGACCGCTGCTCTTCGTGGAGAAACCGCGCTTTTCCATGGTGAAAATTTCGAGCTGACCTGGAAGGGAGTTTTTTCAAATTCGATCCTGGGGTTGGGAGTTTCAAAATGAAGGCTGGGCGGAAGCGACTTATGCTTCAAAGCCAGAACAGTCTTCAAAAATCCGGCAACACCAGCCGCGGCATCCAGATGGCCGATATTTGTTTTTACCGATCCGACAGCACAGCTTGCTTGTGCCATTGTCCGATTGCTGAACGCATCTGTAAGGGCCTGTATTTCGATGGGATCACCCAATGCAGTGCCGGTTCCGTGGCATTCCACATAGCCAATACTTTCGGGGCCAACAGAAGCCAGCGCCTGAGCGCTCCTGATCACTGCCGTCTGGCCGGCAACGCTCGGTGCTGTATAACCGACCTTGAGGTTTCCATCGTTATTTACGGCGCTGCCCTTGATCACGGCATAAATAGAATCGCGATCCGCCAAAGCATCGCCAAGCCTTTTTAACACCACCACACCACAACCACTTCCGAACAACGTTCCCTCGGCTTTGGCATCAAAGGCCCTGCAATGTCCATCAGGCGAGCTTAATCCACCGCTTTGATAGAGGTATCCGGTTCTGGCCGGCACCTGCACGGAGACGCCCCCGGCCAGAGCCATATCGCATTGATAGCTTAGAAGCCCCTGGCACGCGAGATGAATGGCAACCAGTGAAGTGGAGCATCCGGTCTGGATGGTAATGCTTGGACCTTGCAGATTGAACTTGTAGGATACGCGAGTACAGAGAAAGTCTTTATCGTTCCCAATCATCGCCTGAAAGGTATCTTCAGCATGAGGATCACGCAGGCTTGGCATAATGTGGTAGAGCAAGTAGCTGCTAAGACTCGATCCTCCATAAACGCCGGTCAAAGCCGGACAATTATCAGGGGCATATCCGGCGTACTCCATAGCCGCCCATGCGCACTCCAGGAACAACCTGTGTTGCGGGTCCATCAGGGTAGCTTCGCGTGGCGAATAGCCAAAGAACTCCGCATCAAACTCTCCCATGGACTCAAGAACGGGCGCAGCCTTTACAAAATCAGGATTCTTGTAAACGGAAGGCGAGATGCCGAAACTTGCAAGCTGCTCATTCGTGAAAGTTGAGATGGATTCGACCCCGCCGCACAAGTTTCGCCAGAACTGCTGGACGGAGCCGGCCCCCGGAAACCGCCCTGCCATCCCTATGACCGCGATTTCCAGTTCAGGCCGCAGCGAGTTGTGATTAGTTGACATTCGTGGTTAACCTCGCTCGTGCCGCGTTCTCACGCTGCAACAACATTGCTTTCATTCGCTTGTTTGTGCGTTCTTCCAACTCACCTGAACTATCGTTCTCAACACTGCCTCGAATATAAGCAGCCAGGGCCCTGACGGTAGGGTGTTCCAGCAGTTTGATCAAAGGAATGGTGGTTTGAAATTCTTCTTCGACCTCCCGATGTGTTCGAACCATCAACAGGGAGTGTCCACCCAGATCAAAGAAGTTATCGTCAATTCCTAGTTCCGGAATACGCAGCACGCGTTTCCAGATGGCGGAGATGGCTCCCTCCA
>DASUBD010000304.1:0-7959 GCA_035763445.1 Candidatus Angelobacter sp. | reverse complement strand
TCATTGAAGTGCGGTGTGATTCGCGACAAAGCGCTGTTTGAGTTCATGGAGAAAAGATCTGCCGGAATTTTGCGCCGCGATCGCAAATCGCTGGAAAAGATTATCGTTGATTCCGTGCGCGTGAAGGCTGCCGTTGTCGCGGCCGATGAGAAGGAATCCGACCTGCGTCGTATCCTCAATTTCGGCCACACCGTCGGACACGCACTGGAATCTGCTACAGGCTACGGACACTTCCTTCACGGTGAAGCCGTGGCCTGGGGAATGATTGCCGCCGCATCCATTGCTCGCGATGTACGCATCTGCAGTGCTGAAACGGCTGCGCAGATTGCGACAGCAGTAAAGGCATATGGCCCGCTGCCGGCCGTCCCTTGCGGAGCCGATGGAGTCCTCAATCGCCTCGCAGCGGATAAGAAGACCGTCGCTGGCTCAGTCCATTTTGTTTTGCCGCAAAGGATTGGCAAGGTCCGCATCATGGGCGATGTTCCTGTTGAGACTGTCCGCGCGGCAGTGGAGCAGATCCGCCATCATGCCTGACTTGCTCAGAGAAAAGACGTCTTCCACCGGGGCCAGCGGTACCAAGCCTGCCGGAAGCACTGACGAGCGAACTGCCGCCCAAACCGTGCAGCGCATGTTTGATGAGATTGCCCCGCGCTACGATCTTGCCAACCATGTTCTGTCAATGAATATTGACAAGTTATGGTGGCGCCGCACCGCGCGAACCTTCGCTCATATCCTGGCGCTCCCTAACACACGTGTGCTTGATCTCTGCGCAGGAACCGGAGATATGTCGGTTGCGCTTCACGCCGCTTCCGCCGAGAACGGAAGCCGACCGGCAATCTATGCTCTGGATTTTTCCCATCAGATGCTGCAACACGGCATGACGAAATACGCCGCAAAGCAGATTCTGCCGATCGAGAGCGACGCTTTGCAACTGCCGCTTCCGGACAACGCGGTAGACCTGGTGGTCTCAGCCTTCGGTTTCCGCAATCTTGCCAACTATGATGCTGGGCTGCGTGAGATTTTCCGCGTGCTCAAGCCGCAGGGGGAAGTTGGGATACTTGATTTCGGCGAGCCCGGCGGCCTCATGGGCCAACTCTATCGATTTTACTTCCGCAGAGTCCTGCCGAAACTCGGCACGCTGATTTCCGGCGTGCGTGGACCGTATGAATACCTTCCAACTTCTGTACAGAAGTTTCCTTCGCCGCAGCAGATGCTCACGCGCTTGCAGGCTGCGGGTTTTCATGACGCAAGCTGGACGCCATATACGTTCGGCATCGCCGGGCTTTACAGAGGAAAGAAATAGTTGGAATCTTGAATCGATCGCATGTCTTGCAGAACGGTTACTGGCTGCCGATTGTTCCTGTATAGATCGCCATTCCTACCACGGCGTCCACACCCATTGCGTCCAGAGCATTCACTTCTTCCATGGATTTGATTCCCCCGGCGACAATCATCTGCTTCTTTGTTGCAGCGCGCAGGCCCTCTGCGACCGCAACCGGAAAGCCCGCCATTGTTCCTTCAGTATCAATGTGGGTGTAGAGAAATGCGCTGCAGTAGGGTTCGATTTTCCGGATCATCTGCACGGGATCGATTTCCGTCGCTTGTGTCCATCCGTGGATGGCCACTTTGCCATTGCGCGAGTCGATGGCGAACGTAAGCCTCTCTGCGCCTAGCGTCCGGGCGCAATCGTCTGCGAATGCAAGGTTGACGGCGCCCTCTTTGAGCAGCGCCGAACCCAGGATCACCCGCTTCGCGCCCGCTTCCAGAAGCGCTTGAGCGCGCTCCACGTTCCGAACGCCTCCGCCAACCTGGCAGGGAAGCCGTTTACAAACCGTCTTTACCAGTTCAAGGTTGCTGCCCTTGCCCAAGGCGGCATCAAGATCGATCAACTGCACCAGTGGATAACTGGAGAAGCGCGTAATCCAATAATCAAAATCGTCAAACTCCAGCGCCTTTTTCTCGCCTTGGATGAGTTGGACGATCTTGCCTCCCATCAGGTCAATGGACGGGATCAGCATGGCCATCTCATGGGAATGCGTGCTTGAAGCAGCGTCTGCTTCAGGTCAGCAATGGCATGCGTACCGAAGTGAAAAATTGATGCTGCCAGCGCAGCGTCGGCTTTGCCCTGAGAAAAGATTTCAACAAAATGTTCCGCGTTCCCCGCGCCGCCGGAAGCAATCACAGGAATGGATATTTCTCCGGACACAGCAGATGTCAGTTCACAATCAAAACCCATACCTGTGCCGTCGCGATCCATGGATGTGAGAAGGATCTCACCGGCTCCACGCTCTTCCGCTTCGCGTGTCCATTGCAGCACTTCCCGGCCCGTAGGAGTCCGTCCTCCAGCCACATAAACCTCTGCTGCTTCCGGCGCTTTTTCTCCGCGCTTGCCATCCACTGCCACGATCACCGCCTGCGACCCAAAACGGTTGGCAATTTCACTAATTAATTCGGGCCTGGCGATTGCCGCCGAGTTGATGCTGATTTTGTCCGCACCGGCGTCGAAAACCTGGGCTGCGTCTTCCAGAGCACGAATCCCGCCGCCCACGGTAAAAGGAATAAACAGCTGTCTGGCCGTCCTGGCGACGGTATCAATCAGCGTCTTCCGCCCACCCGACGTCGCCGTAATATCTAGCAGTACAATTTCATCCGCGCCTGCCTCAGCATGCAGACGCGCCATCTCCGCGGGATCCCCCGCATCTCTCAACTGCTCAAACTGTATGCCCTTCACCACGCGCCCGGCATCCACATCCAGGCAGGCGATGATTCGCTTGGTCAGCCGCTCACAGGGCACAAAAATTCTCCAGGATTTTTAAGCCCGTGAGGCCAGACTTTTCCGGATGGAACTGCACGCCGAAAACATTCTCGCGCTCTATTGCTGCCGAGAATTCTCCGCCGTATTCGGTGCTGGCGATGGTGTCATCGCCAAGAGGCGCGCGATAAGAGTGTGTGTAATAGACAAATGCCCCGCTCTCAATACCGCGCAGCAGCCGCGAATCTTTTCGCACATCAATCTGGTTCCAGCCCACATGCGGACACTTTATGCCGGCAGGGAAGCGGTCACACTCGCCCGGGAACAATCCGGCCCCGGAAGTCTCCGGCGATTCCGTGCTGCCTTCAAACAGCCACTGCATCCCCACGCAGATACCCAGGAATGGCTTGCCTTCGGAAAAACTATCCAGCAGAGGCAAGCGCAGCTGACGATTTAAAGGCAGGCAGCGGTTGAAATGCCCCACCCCCGGCACCACAAGTTTTTCCGCCCCTGCAATTATGTGCGGGTCGCTGGTTACTTCCGCTGTTGTGCCCAGGTGTTCAAGTGCTTTTTTGACTGAGCTGATGTTGCCCGCCCCGTAGTCCACAATCGCGATCACAGAAGCCCCTTGGTGCTGGGAAGCATTCGGGCCAGTTGCTTATCTCGCGAGCAGGCCACGCGCAGTGCCCGTGCAAACGCCTTGAAAAGGGCTTCAATCTTGTGGTGGTTGGAACGGCCATACAGGATTTTTAAATGCACGTTGGCTTTTGCCCCACGGGCAAAGCCTTCAAAGAAATCGTAGACAAGCTCGGATTGCAGATCGCCAACAACGTGAGTGTTTACGTCTGTGCTCACCACTGCGGCAGGGCGTCCGCTGAAATCCACGGCAGCCACGCCCAGCGTTTCATCCATAGGCATCACGAAGTACCCGGCGCGCATGATCCCTTTCTTGTTCCCAAGCGCTTCGTGGAACGCCTCTCCCAAAGAGATTCCCACATCTTCCACTGTGTGGTGCTGGTCAACATCCAGATCGCCTTGAGCTTTCAGCTTCAGATCAAAAGCGCCGTGCCGCGTAAAGAGCTCAAGCATGTGGTCGAAGAAGCGGATGCCCGTGGATACGTCATAGCGGCCTTTGCCTTCAATGGTGAGAGCAAGCTGGATGTCTGTCTCCGTGGTAGATCGATGCAGCCTGGCTTTCCTCATGGCGCCGGCTGCTCCTCTTCACTCTGTGTTTCGGCTGTTTCCTGCGTCTCTGCCGGCTTCTTCTTGTTCTCCAGTGCCTGCTTCAGACCCATCGCCACCACTTCCATCTCCTTTTGCTTGCCAATGGTGATGCGCACACAGCCTGGCAGGTCCGGACGGTCGCGCAAGGCAATGCCCCATTCGCGCATCTGCTTAAGGATGTATTCCTTCTCCTCGCCAAATTTCACCAGCACAAAATTTCCCTGACTGGGCCAGGACTTGAACCCGATCTCCTCGACTTCTTTCGCGAACCATTCCCGCGTTTCTTTTACCTGATTTACGTGGTCGGTAACGAACTGCCTGTCAGTTACCGCATCGCGCAGGACTTCCAGAGCACATGCGTTGACATTAAAGGGACCGGAAATCCGCCGTAGAACGCCAATGTGCTGCGCTGGCCCCGCCAGTGCTCCCACCCGGAAACCTGCCATTCCGTACGCTTTGGAAAACGTCCGGGCGACAAACACGTTCGGCAGCAGCAATCCAACCTGATCGATCATGCTCTGGCCGTAATAATCAAAATAAGCTTCGTCCACCAGGATCGCGGCATCCTGAGCTGCCTGCGCGATTCGAGTGATCGTATAGCGGTCAACCGCGATGCCGGTTGGATTGTTCGGATTCGTGATCACGATCAGCTTTGTGCGAGGATTGATCGCCTGCAAGACCTCTTCGGCGGGAAAAGCAAAGTCCTCTTCTGCTGTCGTGGCAACGCGAACCACTTTTGCCCCGGCCACCTGGGCAAAAATCTCATACATGGCGAACGTGGGAACAATCAGAATGACCTCGTCCCCTGGTTCCAGATAAGCGCGGCAAAGCAGGTCGATACCTTCATCAACGCCATTCGTCAGCAGAACCTGGGTCGCACTCTTTCCCAGGAGAGCTGCCACTACCGCCTCGCCCGCTTCCCGTGGCGGATAGAGCGCAAGCTTTTTTGCATCCATGTGTTGCAGCCTGGCCAGCACACGCGGTGAGCAGCCGGTTGTGCTCTCATTCATGTCCAGCCGCAACTCAAAATCACCCTGGCTCAGGGGCGAATGGTACTCACGTATCTCACGAAGGCATTGCCGCGCCTTAAGCATTTGCGTACCTCACTCGAATTGATTCTGCATGGGCTTTGAGCCCTTCGGCTTCGGCCAGAGTTACAACCGCTGGGGCAATCTGGCCAAGCCCCTGTTGTGACAGGTGCTGTACTGAAATCATCTTCACAAAATCCTGAACTCCCAGCCCGCCCCGGAAGCGCGCCGCTCCGCCGGTGGGAAGAACGTGATTGGGGCCGGAAGCATAATCTCCCGCCGCCTGCGGCGAATAACCGCCAATAAAAATGGATCCGGCGTTGTGGATATTTTCCAGGTCTTCTTTGTCCACCGTGATGTGTTCTGCGGCAATTCGATTGGCGAATTCGAGAGCTTGCTCGTGTGTTTGCGTCACCAACGCGGCGCCATTGCTTTTGAGGGATGCCTTGGCGGTTTCGTTTTTCTCGGCTGCTGCCTTCACTGCCTGCTGTACCGCTCGTGCCAGTTTGCTGGACGAAGTTATAAACACCGCCAGGGCGTCGGGATCATGTTCAGCCTGCGCCACCAGATCAGCGGCAATGAATTGCGGCTTGCCGCGCTCGCTTACGATCACAACCTCCGTTGGGCCGGCCAGAAAATCAATACCGCAATCGAACGCTACCTGCTTTTTTGCGGCCGTAACAAAGAAGTTGCCTGGACCAACAATCTTGTCCACCCGCGGTACTGATTTTGTTCCATACGCCAGTGCCGCGATCGCCTGCGCGCCGCCGACGCGATAGAACTCGCGTACGCCAAGGAAGAACCCCGTCGCCAGCGTCTCACGCGCCGGACGCGGTGATACGACGCGAATTTCTTCCACTCCAGCGATCTGCGCAGGAATTACCGTCATCAGCATCGTGGACGGCAGCGGATACCGTCCGCCGGGGACATAACATCCGGCCGAGCGAAGCGGGCGCACCACTTGGCCCACCTGAATGCCGTCCGCGGCATTATGACGCCATTCGTGTGGCTTTTGCCATTCGCAATATCGTCTTATATTTTCCGCAGCAGACTTCAAGGCTTGCTTGAACTCTGCCGAGCTTGCGTCCCACGCCTGTTCCAGCTCTGATGCTGCTGCCTGGAATGGCTGCCGCGTTCTGAGTCCATCAAACTTTTCAGCATAACGCCGAAGAGCGCGATCCCCGTTTTTGCGGACATCATCCACAATCCGCTTCACCTGCTTTTCCACCCTTGCCAGATTGGCTGCGCCACGCGTTTCCAGCCTGCGCACAAAATTTTCAGCTGGACGACCGCTCAAAATCCGCATTAAAGCACCACCTTGTTCAGCGGATACTCCACGATTCCCTCCGCTTTGGCAGCTTTGAGTTGAGGCATAATCCGCCAGGCCGTGGTCTCCTCAATAATTGTATTCACTGCCACCCATTCTTCGTCGCTCAACTGGGAAATTGTAGGCTTTTGCAATGCCGGTAAGACCGACAGGACCGCAGGCAAATCCTGTTTGCGGACGTTCAGCATCAATCCAACCCGGCCCTGAGCGTAAATTGCGCCGCAAAGCATGAGAGCAAGGTTTTCAATCTTCTGCCGTTTGGCCGCTTCACTCCAGGCCGTCTTATTTGCGATCAACTGTGTAGTGGACTCCATCACTGTCTCAATGATCCGCAGTCGGTTGGCGCGAAGAGAACTTCCGGTTTCCGTAATCTCCACAATGGCATCAGCCAGCACGGGCGGTTTGACCTCGGTTGCGCCCCATGAGAATTCAACTTTTACTTGAACATTTCTGGCAGCAAAATAGTTTCTTGTAGCATTTACCAGTTCTGTGGCAATAATTTTTCCGGACAGATCCTCAGCCCGTTGAAAGGGCGAATCCTCCGGCACCGCCAGTACCCAACGCACCTTACCCAAGCCCTGCTTCGCATAAGTCAGTTCGGCCGCCGTGACCACATCCAATCCGCTTTCCAACACCCAATCTCTTCCGGTCAGACCGCAGTCAAGCACACCGTGGTCTACATAACGGGCCATCTCCTGCGCGCGAATCAACATGCACTCAATTTCGGGATCATCAGTGGCCGCAAAATAAGATCGGCTGCTGGTATGAACGTTCAGCCCGGCGCGCTTGAAGAGCGCCAGAGTAGATTCCTGCAAGCTGCCCTTGGGAATGCCGACGCGCAACTTCATTTTTTCACCTCCGCCGTGTTTACAGCCAGCGGCTCCGTAAAGCACGACTTGGTGCCGTTGTGGCAGACCAGGCCATCACCTTCAACCAGGACACGAAACAGCAGAGTATCGCGGTCGCAGTCCGTTGTTGCCGAGATGATGCGAAGGCGGTTTCCGGAAGTCTCGCCTTTCATCCAAAGCTTTTGCCGGGTGCGTGAGTAGAACGTCACGTAGCCGGTCTCAACCGTTTTGGCCCAGGAGTCAGCATTCATAAAGCCCACCATGAGCACCTCGCCAGTGGCATCTTCTTGAACAATTGCCGGCGCCAGGCCGTCCATTTTTGCAAAATCGATTTCCATATCAGCTGTCTCTTTCTGGCTTCGCAAACAAAAAGCCCGCCGGTTTCTTTGTCGGCGGGCTCTCAAATCCTATGATTGCGCTTAAATTTAGCTTGTTTGCGCCCCAGCCGACACGTTCGCCGTACGGTGATGGCGGTGATGGCGATGGGTCAGCCGGTTCATGCTGATGCCAACTTAAGACAGGAACCACTTGAAAGTCAAACAAAAACGGCTCATCCACAACCAAGGCGAATCCTCAAAGTTGAATATTCAAGGAGGAAATCCACGCACTCGGCGGCCCGCCAGGACGTCTCGAACAGCGGTAACCAGATGTTCCGGCGAATGGCTCAAAATGAAGTCAGCTCCCGGAATCTCGGGGGAGTGCATGCACAACTCCAGAATCGGTATGCCCGGAAACACCTGATTGAGCGCCAGTGCTGTTTTCCGCTTGTCAGCTCCCCTG
>DASUBD010000303.1:0-5234 GCA_035763445.1 Candidatus Angelobacter sp. | reverse complement strand
TACGATTGTGAGAACGGTGAACAGAAACATCTGCACCTTGGCGATATCGACATAGGCCGTGTTGCCCACCTCGTCGCCTTCGAACATGTCTGTAAACCGCGCATCCGTGATACTGGGGTTCACGTATAAATTGCCTTGGCGATGCGCATCAATGCTTGCAGGCGTCTCGGCGGCCTGACCTCCGCTCGCCTGGAGAGCCGTAGCTGTTTGCGCTACTGCCTTCGGGTCGGGATCCTTCGTCGTCTTGTTCTGCAGGATCAGAGGAGTGCCTACCAGTGACGCAGTGCTGATCCCCAGAAGCGCCCACAAGTGCGGATCCATTGCGATCTTGAATGGGTCAGCATTCCCTAGCAGCACAATTCGCCGGAAGGCGATGGTGAGAAATCCGGAGATGATCACGATGGACCACGCTACCATCTGAAAACGGGAGAGGCTCATCAGGTTCCTGCTACCGATGAAAATACCCAGCGCGCGCCCGGAGATCACAGATCCCAGGTACAGGCAAAGCACAATCAACAGTCCCATGGTCCACATCCAGGAGCTGGTGGCAGAGAGCTTGCCTGACACTCCCACATAGTAGATAGCCGTGACTATGACGGCGATCACCAGTGCGGTCCCGCGCTTGAGCGGGGAAGGCGCTCTGCCGGTGCCGCCGCCTCCGCCATCTCCTCCCGTTCTGGCGGGAGCTGGCGCCGCTACTGCAGCTGGAGGTGTGGTTGAAACAGGCTGCTGAGGATTAGGAGCAGTTTGAGGTGAGCTCATAGTTCTCTCCAATGAGGAAACACTGCATGGGGGTGGGGGTCTGGAAGAGAGTTTATCCTGAATCAGAGCTCCTTCCAATCTTTTTTGCTGATGTTCGCGGAGAAATAACGTTCTGGCGAGGAAGACCTTCAGCGCCGCAGTCTCTGGAATCGCCCTGAGTTAGCGGACAGACGCGGTCACGCAGGCCGCGTCTGGTTGAATCGGGAGTTTACTGGCGTGTATAGACCATGGTTTGATCGCGAGCAGCGCCGCTCGCATCTTTGCTGTGCTCGCGCACCGTGATTGTCTTGCTGTCCCTGGAGAGTGTGATGGTTCCGCTGCTGGAAGAGCCATCGCTGCCTTTTGCCTCAGAAGTGAACTCATGTGATGAGGACATCTGGTAGGTGATCTGGGCAACTTCCTTGCCATCCATAGTCTGCGCGGATGGGGTTCCCACCTTGCCATCATAGCTCACAGTGTAGGGCTTGTCGTCTGCGCCGCTGCCTTTGATGGTGTACTTGACTGAGTCTTTGCTGGCGGCATCCACGGTGACCGTCTCTTCTTTCGGAGCCGGGCCGCTGAACTTGGATTTGCTTGTATCCAATTTATAGGTGCCGGCCCATGGGTCAGCACTGGAATTCTTTTTCGTTTGACTGAATGCAAACGCGGCATTCAGCAGGAGGATCAGAACCAGAAAATGTTTCATCGTGGCCTCCTTGTTTTGATCGAGGTTTAAGACTGACAAAAATGATAGCTCTCAATTGTGCCGAACGCTCGCCGATTTCCAGAAATTAGTTGCAGCTGCCAGGCGAGTCAAGAGTGTGAAAACCTTTTCTCATTTCATGCGCCGTACTGGGAAATATTCAAGCGGCTTTAGCGGAACAAAAAGATGATGCAATGCTGCCGTTACTGCGGCGAACGCGCGACAAAGGCAGCAGACCAATTTCTGCTGCCCTGTTTGAACTGGATTCAGATTTACTTGCGCTCAGAACCGGTAGTGCACATCTGCGCTAAACTGAAGATGATTGGTGTTGCCGTTACTCACAGAGAGAGTCGGCGGAGCGTTCGTGCCACTAAAATTGAAAACAGTGGGCTGCTCGAAAATAACAGTGTCGCCCAGGTCCCAGCGCATCAACCAGTGTCTTGCGGGGTAATACTCAAACACGCCACCTGCATCGAGGGCTTTTTCCATTAAGCGTCCGAACCGGGCTGAGGCCTGCCCTGTATCCAGATTGAATGTGGACCCACGGAACGTGTCAGACGTGCTGAAGAATCCTGGCCGGATTTTGGCAAAGAAGCCAAAATGCTCCGTTCGAGTACCGGCTTTGGCGCCGAAGAAACCGATCACATTTTGTGAGAAAGAGGCGGGCATCCATTGAACTGCGGCATCAAACGCCACGTGCCTTCCAAAGTTTACGTCGCCCCCAAATGTCGGCCCTACATTTGCGACCAAGGCGTTGCGGATTCCGGTAATCCCTCCACCCACTTCAAAACGTGGTGTGGATGAGGTTTGTGACATAGATTGAAGTGAAGAAGCGAAGCAAAAAGCTATAAGAAAAACTATTGGACACACTGAACGTACAGACATCCTGATGGGTTCCCCTTTTTTCAAACGAGCTACTCTGGATTTCCGGTTATAGATCGCAAAGCGACCCAAACCTTGCAAGAATCTTTTTGGGAGGATAGCGAACTCGCAAGATGCTAAGATTATTTCGCACAACGGAGTTGCCGCTGACAGTCATTGCCTAGACCTCTCTTGAACATTGCCTCCGCCCGGGTGGCGAGCGTGAGGTGTGTCTTTTCTCCTTCCACAAAGAGAGGAATCTTCTTCATGCGTTTGGAACAATTTGGGTGGAACAAATTTTTTGCCCGGCATCTGCGGCAAGAGGCAGTTGCGGGACGGGTTGCTGCTGCCAGTCGGGAACATTTTCTGGTCTGGACTGCGGAGGCGGAAATAGAAGCCACCGTCAGCGGACGCCTGCGGCATTCTTCTGCTGATTGGCCTTTTGTCGGTGACTGGGTTGTGCTTCGCCAGGATTCACCTGTTATTACAGAAATCTTGCCCCGCAGGACAAAGATCTCCCGCAAGCATCCGGGAAAGGAAACGAAGGAGCAGGTCCTGGCAGTGAACATTGATGTGTTGTTCATCGTGAGCGGCCTGGATCGCGACTACAACCCGCGCCGCCTTGAACGCTATTTGGTGCTTGCGTCTCAGAGTGAGGTACGGCCGGTGATCCTGCTGAACAAAGCTGACCTGCTCGATGACGCTCATCTTCATTCCATTGTGGCTGAAACCCGGCAGTTGAGTTCCGGAACACCAGTTGTGCCGTTAAGCGCGCTGAGTGGGCGCGACCTCGATTCCATTAGCGGGTTTCTTGCTGCTGGCGAAACCGGAGCACTCGTCGGCTCTTCCGGTGTGGGGAAATCCACCTTGCTGAATGCGTTGCTGGCTCAAGAACGGCAGCGCACATATTCAGTGCGAAGAGACGACCAGCGCGGACGCCACACCACCAGCCGCCGGGAACTGTTCCTGATGCCGGGAGGCTGGTTGTTGATGGACCTGCCCGGCTTGCGCGAGTTGCACCTCTGGGCAGATCCCGAACAACTTGAGACGAGCTTTGATGATATTCAATTCATGGCCGCAAATTGCCGGTTTCGGGATTGCACCCACACGTCTGAACCAGGTTGCGCGGTCCGAAGCGCCGGACTGGATCCAGGGCGTATGGCCAATTACCAAAAATTGCAGCGCGAGCTGGCTTTTCTTGAGCGGCAGGATGATCCCCTGAGCCGCATGGAGCATAAGCGCAAACTCAAGCAGCTATTTCGTGCCTATGAGAGACAGCAGCGGCGGCGAATAAAACCGTGATTCGTCTGACATCACACTCTCTACTGTGTTCTCTCAGACGCAAGGACTCGCTGCCACATCGCTGAATTCTGTTGCGTGGTCGCAGGCCTAAGACGAGCGCGTAGCCGTCTTGCTGGTGTGCCTCTGCACGTTTTGGCATCCGCCTTTTTTGGCTGCAGCGGACGAGCAATTTTGGCGTACCGCTTTGGCATGGCCGCTGGTGGCGACTGTTTTCTTGTGTACTTTTTCTGAGGCGAGAGCACTGCTCTTACTCTTCCCCATGGTTTTGTGCGCCGGTTTCGCAGCCGTCAAGGCTTTTTGGTTGGATCTTGCCGTCGGTGCACTGGTCTTGGCTAAGTGCTTCTGACTGGCTTGCTTCTGAGTGGCAGGTTTGCTCAAACCTTGAGAACTCGTGGTCACTGTATTCCGCTTCGGCTGGGCTTTGAGCTGACTTGTTGAATTCTCGTCTTTCTTCTTGTGATGGAAGTGCGGCAGTGACCACCAGTGTTTGCGATGGCCGTCATTATCCTTGACCTTGGTCTTGGTTTTTTCCTGCTGATGAATGGTGGCCGACTGATCTGGTTCGCGCTCGCTGTACTTGTTCTGAATCTGATCGTCCAGGCTGGCGGTTCCGTCCTGCGCTCTCACAAGGCGCGGGGTCGCCAGAAAAATCATGATGATTAAAAGGAATACCCATCGTGACTTATGCATGCTTCTACCCCCAGAATCAATTTCACGTCCGCACCATGGACTGCGCCCGATTATGCGCTGAACCGGGCGAAGATTCCCGTCTCCGTAGTACAGGCGGACTGCCGCGCATTGACCATAAAATCTCGGTCCGGCGGACATGACCGCTCAGCCTTGAAGCTGCAACGAATCCCGATGACGATTTCGGTTTAGTACTTTCAGAGTTCCTGGAATACCTGTGTACGTACCGCCAGACACAGGGGCAGCGCTAATGCCGTCTTTTTGAGGATGTTTTCGCGGGTGGCCGGGAATGCCATCGGGACCAACGCCTTTCGCTGCTTCGGATGAGGCATGCCTGGCAAAATTTCTGGTCCGCGGAACCAGAAACTTGCATCGAAGGAAACTGATGTCCAGCAAAATCAAGTCACCCAGTCAGCCAATCTACCCCCGGGCTGCGAGTTCGCAACCAAAACTCGCTCCCGCAGTCCAGAAGACCAGCCTCGACGCGCAGGCAGAGGAGATTCGTAAAGCGTGGCTGCAACGGCCGCCCGCTCGTTCCGGATAACTCTGGATTTGCTCGGTGCCGGGCGCGGCGCTTCAGCGAAGCACCAGGTCCGCGTATTCCGGGTGCTTGTTGAGGTAGGCGGCTACAAACTCGCAGATCACGTCAACCCGTTTCCCGTGTGCGCGGGCCCATTCCAGTGCTTCGTGCGCCAACTCAGAAGCCAGGCCCATTCCCTCGATCTCCTTTGGCACCTCCGTGTGGATCAGTTGAAGCACGTTGCCCGCAAGGTTGTATTCCAGGGAAGCAATATGGCCCTCACGTTCAATCTCAAACCGGCCTATGGTCACCTGCTGTTTGCCTGCCTCTGATCTTTTCGCCATGACTCCCTCGCATCCCGCTTGCTGCTGGTTCCGCTATAGGCGGGCAGCCGCTTTTTCTGCCAGATAGTGCGTTGCT
>DASUBD010000302.1:0-9325 GCA_035763445.1 Candidatus Angelobacter sp. | reverse complement strand
TACACCCTGTCGGACTCACGCAATTGAGCCGAGAGGACTTGACGATCACGACTTGGCTGCTTCTCTTTAGCTCGCATACAGAATTGCGGCCGACATCCGAACAAAGACGCGGCAAATGCGCAACCATTATAGAACATGTCTGTAAGACATAATCCCGGTTTCAGCAGACATCCGCCGCCGGTCCGGATCCGGCCGATTCAGGTGCAAACGCTCGCTTTCATAGATTGAGCTTCTCAAGTGTGCTTGCCTTTCCATCATTGCCGGCAGACGTTCTCCGCGTCTTCGTGGTAGGTTTTTGCATTTTGAAAAAAAAAGGGGACGCCTGACTGTCCCCCTTTTTCTTCCCATGTTCGGATCCGCCGCAGTGCACGTGTACAGATTCGCTTACCCTCGCCCAAACAGTCGCCGCAGCCCGAGCCCCAGTCCGGAGGTCAGGGACAGCAGTGACAGAAGGCCCAGCAACGGCAGTGGCGAAGCAGTGTTGGGCATGTTTTCCGGCTCTTCATTTTTCGCAACTGAAGCAGGAGCTGGAGGAGCTTTCGGCTGAGCGGCAATCAGGATCGGCTGGTCTGCTGCTGGTGCCGGAGGCGGAGGCGGCATGCTGCCGGTTACCTGCCTCTGCTGGTCCACCTCGGTTTGCGGTTCTTCTACAACCTTCGTCGCGGAGACCTTCATGCCTTTCCGCAGGCCAAAAGCATCGGTTTCCTGGCCATCGATCGTGAACTTCTGTCCTTTAGGTATGTTGAATCTCTCCGTTGTGCCGTCCTCAAGTCGCAGGGTCACGTTGTTTGGAGCCATGACATGGGTAACCGTTCCTGTGACCGTTTTCGTTGTCGTGATGGTCTTCGGAGTGGTTGTAGTAGTAATGGTCCGTTCCAGCTTCATGCCTGGTTTCAGATCATGAATGCCCAACTCTTTTCCGTCCACCGTGGCCTTGGCGCTCTCCGGCACGTTGGCGAAGTGCCGTAGCGTTCCATCTTCCATCTTCACAATCAGGTCATTTCCACTCACCGTCACCACTTCACCGCGTTCCACCTGGGTCTCCACCGTCGGCTGGCCGCTGGTGCTGGCGGTTTCCGTTTTTACTTGCGCACCTGCTCCAACGACAAAAAACAGGCAAAAAATCATCGCTGCCGGCAGGGTGAATCTCGTGTTTCTCATTGTTGTGCTCATCTTAGGCTCCTCCTGGCTTCGCTGGATTCGCGATTCGCCCGCGTGCGGCTGGTCAGCAGTGACAACGAACAACAGCTCAGGCACAATTTGTCGAGCGAACGCGCGGACGGTGACTCTCATCCACCGTCCAGCAAAGATACTCAGAGACCGTTCAGGGAAATACTGGTAGAACTAGCAGAAGGGCAGCGTTGTCCCGGATCGGGAGCGCAAGAAGACCTCGATCGGAATCCTCAGCGCCCAAAGCGCTGAGTACAACGTGGCTGAAACTCAAAGAAAATGCCGGACGAGACTCCGTCCGGCGACTCTCTTAAGATCCTTTTTGGAATTTCGCTCTAATATTTTTCGTGGACCTTTCCGGGAATGTTTCCGCCCATCGTAATCGTATAGCCGGTCCCGGCTTTGGGTGATTTGCTCTCAGGGCAAGTGGTCCCCGAGGCGTTTGGTGTGAATCCCGTGTTCTGCACGTTCGCAAGCGTGAGGTCTGTTTTCTTGCCCTGGTCAAGAGTGAGGCTCCATGTGTTGAACGTGGCGTAGTTGTCAAAACACACGACAGCTGCGGCATTTGCCGAGTGGAAAGAGACCTTCGTTTGACCTGCTACCGGGCTTGCGACGGTGTAGTCGTTCGCCGAGAAAGTGCCTGTCCCAGTGATGTTGATATCCGCCATTGAAGCTCCTTTCAACAGTATCGTTTTTTATTTTTTTGTTACGGGGTTGGACTTCAGAGAAGGGTCGGACGCAATCTCTCTCGCTTCAGGATCATCCTTCATGTTCTGCGCGGAGTAACCTTTTGCCATCGCTTTCCTGGCGAACTCCATGGCCTTGCCATGGTCGCCAAGAGCCTGGTAAATGTCTGCGGCACTCGCCAGCAACTCTGGGTCTTCGGGTGAAAGGGCCAGGGCTGCCTCAATTCTGGGAATCGCCTTGTCCCGCTCTCCCAGGTAAGCGTAAAGTTCCCCAGCCTGGGCCTGCACTCCTGCGTCTTGCGCGTGATCCTTGGCCTCTGGTTCCAGTAGAGACAATGCTCTACCGTATGCTTTCAAGGCTTCAGAATTGTTGTTCAGTTGACGATAGGCCCTGGCCAGATTCACCCACAGCCGGTAATCTTTATCATTGAGCTTTAGTGCTGCCTGGGTGTTCTCAGCTGACTTCTGGTATTCGCCCTGGTGATAGTAAATCTGTCCCAGGTTGGCATAGACGGCGTAATTGGGGGAAATCTTGATGGCTTTGGTCAGCGCATCCGCCGCCCTGTTCAAATCGCCGTTTTCAATGTATGTTGCGCCCTCATTCAGATACGGTGCCACGTTATCCGGGGTAAGGGTTATCACGCGTTCAAACTGAGCGATCGCCTCCGGGTAGTGCTTGTGATGGTAATAAAACAAGCCCAGCCGGTTGTACCCTTCCCAGTAGTCCGGCCGAAGCGCAGCCGCCTTCTTGTAAGTGCTTTCAGCATCGTTCAGCCGGCCCTGGTTCTCATATGCCGCTGCGATTCCGAGCAGGGCGTCAGCATTATGTGGTTCAAGCGTAAGCGCACGCTGAAATTCCTGAAGAGCCAGGTCCTGCTTTCCTGCAGCATCCTGGATGCGGCCCATGGTCACGTGCGCGGTTGCGAGCTGGTCGTTAAGCTGCAACGCCCGGGTCGCATCGGCTGAGGCGGAATCGAGCAGGCGTGCGTCCTGGCTGGTCTTGAATTTCATGAGATTCGCTTCTCCAAGCCCCGCGAAGGCTATGGCAAAGCGAGGATCCGTTTTTGTGGCTTCATCGAAGCTCTTGATCGCGAGATCAAGGTTGCCCGGTTTGTCATAGCGCTGCAGGAATCCCAATCCTTTCAAGTAGGACTCATACGCCGCCGGAACCACTGAGCCCCCGGTGTTGCGCAGCATGTCCTGGGTGAGAGGAATCTTCATCAATGTAGCAAGTTTTGCCACCGCTGAATCCTGCACTGCGGCAAAATCACCCGCGAGGTCCTGAAAATCTCCTGAGCCGAGCTGTCGCATTGTCCTGGCATCGACAAGATTCACAATCAGATGGATATTGGCTCCGTTCCTTTGCAGTGTGCCCGTGACCACAAGGTTTGTGCCAAAGGTCTTGAGCGCGGCCACTGGATCGGTAACTTTCCGGCGTCGCACCTCGCTGGCGGGGACTACCCACAATGATTCATTGCCGACTTCCAGGTTCGAAAGCTTGCTGGTAAGACTTTCCATCAAACCATCTGCCAGGCCGGCATCGGCTGAATTGTCACCGATGGAGGTGATCGGAAGTACTGCTATGTGTTTAGCCTGCGGAGTGAGCACAGCGATAGGAATACGGGACCGAACTGCCGGAATCAACAAGCTCAGCGCGAGCAACACGGCTAACGCCAGCATGGCAAAAACGAGACCAACGCGCCGCTTCTTTGGTTCTGAAACAGCCGCATTCTTCGGTTTTGCCCCTTCTGATATTGCAAGCAAGTCCTGGTACAGCGGTCGCGCACTCGCATAGCGCATTGCCGGATCGCGCTGCATGCATTTGGCGACAACATCCTTCAGCGGCTGTCCTGCCTTACCGTCCAGAGCAGCCAACGGCGCTGCATTCTCCTGCACAATCCGGAATGCGACCGGAGTAGTAGACGCGTCGCCCCGGAAAGGATGTTTTCCCGCCAGCATCTCGTAGAAGACCATGCCAAGGCCGAAGACATCAGCCCTCAGATCGGGAACGCCGCCCAGAAGCACCTCAGGAGCCATGTAGGCCGGGGTCCCTCCGACGGGAGCCTGCATAGTCAGGTTCTGCAGGCTCATGCTGCGCGTGGTGTCGTCGGCGGTCGCCACGCGCCGCGCCACGCCAAAGTCAAGCAGCTTTACATGGCCATCCGGCGTAAGCATGATGTTTTCCGGCTTGATGTCGCTGTGCAGAATGCCTTTTTCGTGTGCCGCACCCAGCGCCGCTGCGCACTCCAGCGCGATGGGCAAAAACTCCCGCGGTTTCATGGGGCCGGTGAGCCGCTCACGCAAGGTGTGGCCCTGCACGTATTCCATGACCAGCAGGGCTTCACCGTGTTCTTCCAGGACGTCGTAGATACTTGCGATGTTGGGGTGGTTCAGTGCGGAAGCGCGCTGGCCTTCGCGCAGCAGGCGTGAAACTTCCTCCGGACCGCTGCCAGCCTGAGGTGAGAGTCGTTTGAGAGCTACTGTACGGCGCAGCTTGCTGTCTTCCGCGCGATACACCTCTCCCATGCCGCCGTGGCCAAGGCGGTCAGAGACAAGAAACCGTCCTACCTGGGTGCCGGTTAAATCTTTCTCTCTTTTTGCGGCACTGGGCTGATATGCAGGGTCGGGCATGCTATGTACCCGTGTGTTGCGCAACAGTATCTCACAGGAAATTAAGACACAGTGAAGAATCTCTGATTTGGCGCGGGTTTAAAGCGAGGAAATGATTTGCACATGATCACGTGCGTCGTGTGGCTCAACCGCAGCTAGATCATCCGTTCAAGAACCACCAGCGTGCGGTCGTCCTGCGCTTCCCGGCCTCCGCTGAAGGACTGTACAGCTTCCATGATTTCCACCAGCGGATTTTGCGATCCGACATAGGGTTCAAGTCCGGCGAAACCGAACTCGGCTCCTGCGGCGTTCTCGGTCTCGCTGATGCCGTCCGTTAGAAGCAGGAGCCGCGAGCCCGGCTTGAGCCGGCGCTCAATCAGGTGGAATGTGGCCTCGGGCATCAGCCCAACTGGCATATCACCATCTTCTATCTGGGTCACAGTGCCGTTCTCCACCAGGACGGCCGGCACGTGCCCGCAGTTCACCATTCGCAGCATGCCCTCGCGATCAAGCTGGACAGCGAGCAGCGTCGCGTATTTTTGGCCGGCGACGCGCGAGCAAAGAAACCTGTTTACTGAAGTCACAGCGTCCAGCAAGCTGGTGCCGCTGGAAACCTGCGCGTAAAACATGCCGTGAATTACTGAAGCAAGCAGCGCGGCGGAAATTCCTTTCCCAGAGACGTCTGCCACAATCACCGTTACGGCGCGCGGGGAGACATTCACGTCATAAAAATCGCCGCCCACTTCTTTGCAGGGAATGCTGCGGCCGGCGACGCGGGCAAAATCACATCCGGCGTCGGGAACTGAGATAAGGCTGCGCTGAATGGACGCCGCAATCCCCATCTCCTGTTGATATTGGCGGGCCGCTTGTTCACTTTCCACCAGCATGGCGCTTTCCAGCACGGCAGCGCACTCGCTGGCCAGCGCCCGCAAAACATCGTTGCTCACGCCGGAAAGGTTGCGGGAAACCAAGCGGCTGTCCAGATACAGCACGCCGCTTACTTCCACCCCCGTGGTAGGAGCCGCCGAGACACGCTTGGCTCGCAAGGGAATTGCGATCACCGTCCTGAGTTCATTGAGCACAATGCTCTGGCGCGCCGCCAGGGCGGTTTGCTGCGCGGCGTCGCCGGTAATGAACTCCGCGGCTGAACTCATAGCCTCTTGCACTACGGAGTGGGAAACATTGTGGTCCGCCGTTACTGCATTGCCGGATGCGTCCTGGCCGCAGGCCAATAAAGGCGTGCCATCCTTTTGTTTCAGGTAGACAAAGCCGCGCTCAGCTCCGGTAATGCGCAGGCCCACATCAAGCATCTTGCGCAAAACATCGTTCACCACCAGGCCGCTGCCCAGGCTGCGCGTTGCCTCCAGGAACAGCCGAAGCTTTTCCAGTTCTGATGTGTCTGAGGAATCCGCCACCAGCCGGCTGAGCAGGACATTGGTCTCACTGCTGACTGGCTCGTTCTCCAAAAACGTAAGCTTGAGTCCGGGAGCGCCAAGAGTGATCTCATCGCCATTTTTCAGCAGAGCGCGCTGGCTGCGCGTGCCGTTCACAAAGGTTCCATGGCGGCTGTCCGCGTCAACAATAAAGAACTGCTCGCCCTCCCGCACGATCTTGGCATGCAGACGGGACACGCGAAAATCAGGAATGATGGCCTCACAATCGTCAGAGCGGCCAATGGCAAACGGAGATGTGTTTATGGGTACACGCCGGCGCTGTCCCGCGATTTCGATCACGAGCGTCCCGGCTACAGGGCGGACTAGCAGGGGAACGGCCATCAACGTTCATCATTTTACTGCCTGAGCCTTCAGTTTTGAGCCAGGCTTGCGCGGAACCCACTCGCCCGCAGATCAAATCCGAACCGTTTAGGCTGATAAGTCAAGGCAAACCTATGCAGGAAAAGGAGCGTTCCTGTATATTTCCATTCAGTAAAACCAGCTGATTTCATTAGGCATAGCGCTTATTCGTAACCGCGCGCCTGGGATTTACACTGGATGTTATCCAGGTACTCTCATTTTTGTGCGCCCCGAAAAGAGGCAAGAGATAAATACGTGCGAAAAGCATTCATTCTAAAGTTTCTTCTGTTTTCCGTTCTTTCCGTGTGCGGCGCTATAGCGCAGGTAGATTCACAGCAGCAACCCGATTCACAGCAGCAAGGCGATAGATCAATACCAGGCATGCCGGTGCCGCGGCCCAGCACAGGAGTATCGATTAGCAATCTGGGGGTGAACACTCAGGGAGCATCCACCGCAGATCGTGAACTCCTGCGGGAGGAACAACAGGCGCAACAGGATGCGGCAGAAGAAAGAAAACGCATCGCCGAGCAAGAGGCGGAAATCAGGAACCTTCCGCCGGAACCGGACATTGAGTTCCAGTATTTCGTCGCCGGAACACTTGGCTACCCGCTGCAGCTCTTCGGGCATGACCTGTTTCACAACATGCCGTCCACCTTCGCGCCGCTTGATCGCGTGCCGGTAACGCCGGATTATCTGATTGGCCCGGGAGACGAACTGTTGATCCATGCCTGGGGACAGATTGATGTAAATTTCCGGACCACGGTGGATCGCACGGGCTCCATTTACATTCCCAAGGTCGGCGCCATCAGTGTGGCTGGGGTGCGCTATGACCAGCTTGAGGACCACCTGCGGGCCGCCATCAGCCGTGTGTTTAAGAATTTCAACATCAGTGTCACGCTGGGACGGCTGCGCTCAATCCAGGTCTTCATGGTGGGCCAGGTGCGCAGGCCGGGCAGCTATACCGTCAGCTCGCTGAGTACTTTGGTGAATGTGCTGTTTGCCTCTGGTGGCATTTCCAAGCGCGGTTCCATGCGCAACATCGTGCTCAAGCGGGAAGGGAAGGAGATCACGCGGTTTGATCTTTATGATCTCATCGTACGCGGTGACAAGAGCAAGGACGTCCAACTCCTTCCCGGTGACGTGATTTACGTTCCCCCTGTAGGGAATCTTGTCGCACTGGCTGGAAGCGTAAATGTTCCCGGCATTTTCGAGCTCAAAGACCATGAGACGCTCAACGATGTGTTGGCGTACGCTGGCGGCCTGACCACTACCGCGAGCGGGCAGAAGGTATTTTTTGATCGCATTGACGAACACAACAACCGCAGGACGGCTGAATTCAGCCTGGATGCCGCTGGCCTGAAAACTCCGCTTCGCGACGGCGATATCGTCCGCTTTCTTCACATATCCCCTCGATTCGACAATGCAGTTACCCTGCGCGGCAATGTTGCGGTTCCGGGGCGCTATCCCTGGCATCAGGGAATGCGGGTGAAAGATCTTATACCGAGCCGTGAATTCCTGATTACCGAGACGTTCTGGAACCGGCAAAATGTACTGGGAATCAATCAGAACAGCACCTCGTTCCAGTCTCCGGAACAACAATCGGCTGTCCAGGCTGCCCAGCAACAACAGGCGGCTGCCCAACAACAACAGGCGGCTGCCCTGGCTGGCCTGCCAAACCCGCCCGCGCCTCCTCCTCCACCTCAGGCGCCGCAAACGCCCGTGGTGCCGAACTCCCAGCAGCCTGACACAAGCGGCCTGAGCAGAGCTGAAGCGCAGCGGGTGACGGAAGAAGCACTGAAAAATCAGGTACGAAGGTCTGCGGCCGAAATCAACTGGGAGTACGCCGTCATCCAGCGCATGAACCCGGAGGACCTTACCACCCACCTGCTTCCTTTCAATCTGGGCAAGGCGATTGCCGGTGACGAGCGGCAGAACCTTATTCTGGAGCCCGGAGATATCGTTACCATCTTTTCCCAGGCGGACATGCAGGTGCCAATTGGCCAGCAGAGCAAGTTCGTCCGCCTGGAAGGCGAGTTCCACTCGGCAGGCGTCTATCAGGTGCAGGCGGGAGAGACCCTGCGCCATTTGATTGCCCGCGTGGGAGGCCTTACGCCCCAGGCTTATCTCTACGGAGCAGAATTTAGCCGTGAATCCGTTCGTGAGGACCAGCAGGAACGGCTGGACCAGTATGTAAACGAACTGGATAGATCCATCGAGCAGAATGCAGGTGCGCAACGGGGATTGAGTCCGGACGAAGCCCTGGCGGAGCGTCAGGCGCAGGAAGGCCAGCGCAGGCTGGTGGACAAATTGCGTCAGGTGAAGGCCACAGGGCGTATCGTGCTGCAGCTCAGGCCCAACGCCACCCCGGATGACCTTCCAGATTTGGTTTTGGAGGATGGCGACCGCTTTCTAGTGCCGTTTCGTCCTGCCACTGTGAACGTGCTTGGGGCCGTCTACAATACCAATTCATTCATCTATAAGCCCGGACATACGTTTGGGGATTACCTGAAGCTCTCTGGCGGAGCCACCAAGAATGGCGACAAAGGGCGGTCATTCATCATCCGAGCAGACGGAACTACCCTGAGCAAATACGGGCATGGATTCCTGGCTAACTTTGATTCCACCCGGCTGATGGCCGGAGACACCATTGTGGTTCCGGAGAAGCTGGACAAGGGCGCCGTACTGCGAGGCTTTAAGGATTGGACGCAGATTATCTCGCAGTTTGTGCTGGGGGCTGCAGCGGCCAAGGTGCTTTTCTAAGTTCATCACTGCAGAGCTTTGGATCGGCGGGAGCAGCTTCCCGCCGATTTTGCTTTGTACCAGGGTGAACAACCCCGCGCGGAACTGATTGCCTCCGCTGTTCGTATCCTGAACACAGGTAACTTGTTAACAGCTATACTCGGCACGACGGGGAGACTGCTTGGAAGACCAGCAAACAGGGGCATTAGTCCACCGATGTCTGGCTGGAGACGCGGCCGCATGGGAGGGAATCGTCCGCCTGTACAATCGGCGGGTCTATAACCTGTGCTACCGCTTTACCAACTCCTCTGATGACGCTGAAGACCT
>DASUBD010000301.1:0-5168 GCA_035763445.1 Candidatus Angelobacter sp. | reverse complement strand
TACGCAGCTCGGCAAAAAGCCGCCGCTCGATTTCGACGATTTTCTCCTGCGCATCCAGAACTTTGGCTTCGTACTCTTTCAGTTCGGGCGTGGTGAAGCGCTCAGCATTCACCAGCGTTTGCTTGCGTTCGTAGTCGGCAGGGGCGTGGTGCAGGTTGGCTTTGCTGATTTCAAGGTAATAGCCGAAAACACTATTGAACTTTATCTTGAGCGAATTGATGCCGGTGCGCTTGCGCTCGCGCTCTTCGATCTGTGCGATGTACTGCTTGCTGTTGCGGCTTAGATTGCGCAGTTCATCGAGTTCAGCGTCGACTCCTGGCTGAATCACGCCGCCATCGGCGAGTGTGAGCGGTGGCTCGGAGACAATGGTTCTCTCGATGCGCTCACGCAGGTCCGCCAGCTCATCCAGAAGTGAATGGAGTTCCTTGAGCCTCGCCGGCGTACCATTTTTGACCAGGCGGTCGAGCGCAATGCGGATCAACGGGGTGCGATTGAGGCTGGCACAGAGCGCAAGCACGTCGCGTGGATTCGCCGTTTCAAGTGTCACCCGGCTCAACAGGCGCTCAATGTCGAGCACGCCTTCCAGTGCGCGCCGCAGTTCTTCGCGGGCGATGAAGTCTTTTACCCCGGATTCAACGGCGTCCAGTCGTTGATTAATTTCTGTTACGTTGATTGAAGGGCGTAGCATCCATGAGCGCAGCAGGCGCTTGCCCATGGGCGTCAAAGTAGCGTCCAGAGCACGAAAGAGCGTCACCTCTGAGCCTGTATTGGCGAACAGCGGTTCCACCAGCTCAAGGTTGCGCACCGTGACGGCATCGAGCACCAGGTATTCCTGGCGATCGTAAAAGCCGATCCGGTCCACGTGCTCCAGCGTGCCTTTTTGCGTGCTGCGGACATAGTGCAGAATGGCGCCGGCGGCCGTGGCTGCTGCGGGCCTATTGTGCAGCCCAAAGCCTTCCAGCGATATCACACCTAGCTGGTTTTCCAGCAACGGAATAGCGTAGTCAGCGGAAAAAACCCAGTCTTCGAGTGGCGTCTCGGTGAAGTGGGCTCGTTCTCCGGGTTGCTGAAGCGGAAGCTGTGACTGGTCAGAGGGCGTTCGGTCAAACAAAGGCAGGGAACAGGGATACAAAACTTCTCGCGGACGAAGCTGCTGCAGTTCCTCAAGAATGCGCCGCTCGGCTTCCGGACCGCGAAATTCCGTGGCGCGGAACTCCCCGGTGGAAAGATCAAGCGCGGCCAGGCCGACTCCACCGGATGATCGGGCAAGGGCGGCAAGAAAATTGTTCTCTTCCGCTCCTACCGACCCGTCGATCGCTGTGCCCGGCGTGAGCACGCGGGTCACTTCGCGCCGCACCAGCTTCTTCGCCAGCCGGGGATCTTCCATCTGCTCGCAGATAGCCACCTTGAATCCCTTGCGCAGCAGCTTGGAGAGATAGCCCTCGGCGGAGTGGTACGGCACACCGCACATGGGAATGGCCTGGTCTTTTTCCTTGTTGCGCGATGTCAGTGTGATCTGCAGCTCTTTGGCCGCCACCACGGCGTCTTCAAAAAAGAGCTCGTAAAAATCACCCAGGCGGAAGAAGAGCAGCGCGTTGGGATGCTGCTTTTTGATCGCGGCATATTGCCGCATCAGCGGAGTCGAGGGCTCGGTCATTGAGGCAAAAACTTTCCGGCTGGTGAGCGGATTATATAGTGCCCTCGCGTGTGCAAAAAGGAAATCCACCACGGAGTCACGGAGACACGGAGAAAAGCAACTCCTTGACCCTTCAGCCCTTGCTCTGTTTTCCTTAAGTCAGCATGGAATTGCGGAAAGATCCCATCACGCGCTCCTGGGTCATTGTGGGCGATGATTCTGAGAAGCCGGTTCAATCCGGTTATTGTCCGTTCTGTCCCGGGGCTCCGAATGCCCCGCAGGTGATTACCACGCTTAACTCCAGTGAACCTGGAGCCGGCGCTGTGATGGCCATGGTCCATCCGTCGCCGCTATATCGGATTGAGGGTGAGCCCCACCGCCACGCCGAGGGAATCTACGACGCCATGAACACCGTGGGCGCACATGAAGTATTGGTGCAGAGTGTGCGCCATGACATCGAGCTGTGGCAATCGTCAGACGCCGAGTTGTCCCAGTTTTTGCTGCTGGCGGCGCAACGGATTCAGGACCTCAAGAATGACACGCGCTTCAAATACGTGACTTTGTTCAAGAATTACGGCACCCCGGCCGGACAGGAATTCAGCCATCCGGTGTCCGAACTTACGGCGACAACGTTTGTCCCGCGAAGAGTTTTGTATGAGTTGCGGGCTTCGCGCGACTATTATGCCGATAAAGAGCGCTGCGTATTTTGCGACACCCTCAACCAGGAGTTTCGCAATCCCGCGCGGATTGTTGAAACGCATGGGAACTATGCGACGCTCTGCCCGTATGCGCCGCGCGTGCCCTACGAGATGTGGATTATGCCGCGGAGGCATGAGTCGGCGTTTGAGCGTTCCGTTCTGTCCCGCTCAGGGTCGCTCAACGACCTGAGCAGCCTGATCCGCCATACCTTCCAGCGAGTGATGAGCATTGCTGAAGCCTTCCACATGGTGCTGCATACCGTGCCCAACACCTACCAGAAATCACACACTTTGCAGTACTGGAAGACGGTGGACGACGACTACCACTGGCACATAGAAATCCTGCCAATCCTGGCCACAAAGGCGAAGCCGTATTTCCTGAAAGAGGTGTATTACACCCCGGTTTCGTCAGAACTGGCGGCGGAGAGGCTCAGGAAACTGGAAGTGCGGTGACACTCACATCAGCAGGCGAAATCAGCGAGCGGTTACCGAGGTCACGGTAAGGCTTTTTCTCCCAGCAACTTACATGGAAACAGACTAAAATGGTCAGAGCTGAATACTGAGCGCTGATCTCAGTGGCTAGTGTGCGATTTGTCACACTTAAGCTGCCCTGATCAATGTCATAATCTGCTTTTAACTCTATGCCCCTCTTTTGGTTGCGAGTCGCTTTATCGCTGTACGGCGTTGGATTGATCTATGCCCTCGCTTCATTCTGGGGCGGACGCCACGTGCTGACCCGCATTACCCTGCCTGCGGTCGGGCTGGGCATGACGTTTCATTTTGTCGCCCTGATTGAAAATTCCATGCTCAGCGGCGCGTGGGCTCCGGCTTCATTGCATGAACTGGAATCCATGCTGGCGTTCCTGCTCATGGTCTTTTTCTTTGTGATCTATGCGCGGTACGGCGCAACCTCGCCCGGCATAGCGGTTTTCCCGCTGGTCTTCCTGCTTACGGTATCGGCGGCATCTGGCAATTCGCCATCTTCTGCTTCCATGCCGCTGCTGGTGAGCCGGCAATGGATCTTTGTTCACGTGGGCTTGATCTTTATCGGCTACGCGGGATTGATTTTCAGCTTTATCGCCAGCATTCTCTATCTCATTCAGGAGAAAAACCTAAAGAACAAGAATTCCACCGGAATCTGGACCCGCCTGCCGGCGCTGGCCGTGATTGATGACATGGGCTACAAATGCCTGCTGTGGGGTTTTCCCTTCATGACGCTTGGCCTCATTTCCGGTGCAATCGTGGCGGAAGCCCGGGTGGGCCCGCATTATTTTCTGGATGCAAAGATTCTGATCTCCATCGTCATGTGGGTGCTCTATATGGTGCTGCTCTATACGCGATGGAGCGCGGGCTGGCGCGGACGCCGTGCCGCCTATCTGGCCACATTCGCCTTTGCCACTGCGGTGCTGGCCTGGGCTGCCAACAGCTTGAGCCACACGCACAGGTTTATCGCCCCATGAAATTCCACGTCATCGGCGTAAACCACAACAGCGCGCCTCTGGACGTGCGCGAGCGCCTGGCTGTGCCTGAAACGCAGCTTCCCGATGCGGTGCAGCATCTGGTGAATCAGCCCGGCGTGGATGAAGGAATGGTGCTATCCACCTGCAATCGCGTGGAAGTGCTGGCCAGCAGCAGTGAAGCGCCGGCAGACCTGCGTGGGTTTCTGCGCAGCTACTTTGGCGTGAGTCCGGAAACGATTATCCCGCATATCTATGAATTCCAGGAGCGTGAAGCCGTACGCCACGTCTTCCGCGTGGCTGCGAGCCTTGATTCCATGGTTGTTGGCGAACCTCAGATCCTGGGGCAGGTGAAAGAAGCCTACACGGTCGCGCGAAGCCTGGGGGCCATTAACTCGGCGCTGGAGGCGCTGCTCTCACGTGCTTTTGCCGTGGCAAAAAAAGTCCGCTCAGAGACGGCCATTGGAAGTTCCAGCGTGTCGATCGCTTCTGTGGCAGTCCAGCTGGCAGAAAAGATTTTTGGATCGTTGGAAGGCAAGACGGTTTACCTGATCGGCGCAGGCAAGATGGCGGAGCTGGCGGCGAGACATTTGATCGGTCACGGAGCAAAGAAGATTATCGTCAGCAATCGGACGTATGAGCGCGCGGCCAGCCTGGCAGAGTCCTTCGCAGGCGAGACGGTTCCATTTGAAAGAATGCATGAAACAGCCGCTCAGGCCGACATCATTCTCACTTCCACGGGGGCTACGGAGCCGCTTTTCCGGCGCGAGCACGGCGAGCGGCTGCTCAAAGGCCGCCGCAACCGCCCCGTGTTCTTTATTGATATTGCGGTGCCGCGCAACGTCGATCCAGCGGTTAACAAACTGGACGGTCTCTTTGTCTACGATGTTGATGATCTTCAGTCGGTCGCCAGCAACAACAGCGCGGAACGCAAGAAGGAAGCAGAGCGAGCGGAGAAGATTGTTGAAGCAGAAGTAGACCGCTTCGCCGTTCGAATGAAGTCTCTACACCTGGTGCCAACCATCGTTTCCCTGCAGGAATACTGCGAGACGATACGGCAGGCGGAGATAGACCGCATTCGCGGCCGGCTGGGCAGCGTTACTCCCGAACAGGAAGCCGCCATTGAGGCCATGACCCGCGGTATCATCAACAAGCTCCTCCATACGCCCATCACCACTCTCAAATCTTCCGCAACCGAACCTGAGGCTGCAACCATCCAGGACATGGTCCGCAGGCTGTTCAATCTCAACAACGGGAAACCCAAAAACTGATGGCTAGACTTCGTATCGGGTCGCGCGGTTCGCAACTGGCGCTGTGGCAGGCCAATCATGTTGCCGGATTGCTGCGTGAGCACGGCCATTCCGTGGAAATCGAGAT
>DASUBD010000300.1:0-4237 GCA_035763445.1 Candidatus Angelobacter sp. | reverse complement strand
CTAAGCAAAAAATCTTCTTGACGCTGAAATAGTGTTTTAGTTATGTATAACACTACTGCAGCAAGAATCCAGCCCCGTGCTGGAAGCCGGCGAAGAAGCTGCCCAAACCACCAGCAGAAGGAACTGCTGAAGGAGATGAATCTTATGAAATCAACTCGCTTGTTTTCGATGGTTGTGCTGCTCTCGTTTTCCGCGCTGGCTTTTGCCCAGTCCCAAGCGGCTGCTCCGCAATCTGACGCGCAGAAGTCTTTCACCCTGCTCAAGACCTTGGCTGGTTCCTGGGAAGGTCATGGCACCAGCAACCCTCCTGTTCCTGATATGCCGGATCTCATGCAGATCTCGTTCCGGGTAACCTCCAGCGGACATGCCTTGATGCACGAAATGCAAGGCAAAGATCAGCCGGGCAGCAAGAGTTCAAGTCAGCCTGGAGCCAAGAGCCACGAGGGTGGCGCGCCTATCACCATGCTTTATGTAGATGGCGACCAGCTGCTGCTCACCCACTTCTGTGATGCCGGCAATCGTCCCCGCATGCTGGGCAAGATCTCACCAGACGGTAAGACCGTGGAGTTCAACTTCCTGGATGTTTCCGGCAGCACCCAGTACGGACACATGGACCATGCTGTCTTCACCATTATTGACGCCAATCACCACACTGAAGATTGGACTTACCTGATGCCAGGCGATAAGCCCATGCACGGCCACATCGATCTGCACCGGATCAACTGAGCTGCTCGTCAGCGTACCAACGAACTATCAAGGAGAAAAGGTTATGAAATCGCTTCGTATGACCGTGGCCATCGCTCTGCTCTCGCTTTCCGCGCTGGCTTTTGCCCAGTCCCAAGCGGCTGCTCCGCAGTCTGACGCGCAGAAGTCTTTCACCCTGATCAAGAGCCTTGCTGGCACGTGGCAAGGGGCTGCGACCACGAATCCCAAAATGGGTGAAGGGGAAGGACCGGTCCTGGTCACCATGCGCGTGACCTCCCGCGGAAACGCGCTCGCTCACGAGATGAAGGACGCGAAAGCCCCGGACGATCCCAACAAATTCGATCATCCGCTCACCACCTTTTATTTGGAGAACGATCGCCTGATGCTGACGCACTACTGCGACGCCGGCAACCGGCCGCGCATGGTCGCCCGCACTTCACCCGATGGAAAGAAAGTTGAGTTTGACTTTCTGGATGTTTCCGGAAGTACGAAATACGGACACATGCAGCACGCCTTGTTTACCGTCATCGATGAGAACCACCATACGGAAGACTGGACTTACCTGATGCCGGGCGATAAGCCGATGCACGCGCATCTTGACCTGCGGCGCGCAAAGTAACGCGAGAGATGTATCTTTAACTAGACGATATCTGGAAAATCCCATGGACCGTGAGTGGAATGACAATCAGCCGATCTACCGCCAGCTGCGGGACCGCGTCGTGGCCATGATCCTCGACGGCGTTCTAAAAGAAGGCGACCCGCTGCCCTCTGTGCGCACGGTTGCGGCGGAATATCGGGTCAATCCGCTCACGGTCTTGAAAGGCTATCAACAACTGGTGGACGAAGGCCTCGTCGAAACCAGGCGAGGTCGCGGAATGTTCATCAATAACGGTGCGCGCACGCTCTTGTTGCAAGGGGAACGCGAGAAGTTCCTTGCTGAAGAGTGGCCCAGGATTCACGAAACCATTCAGCGGCTTGGCCTGAAGGCAGAGGAACTCCTGAATGGTAACGGTGCGCCCCGCGCATCTTCCAAGTCCGATACTACCCAGCAGAAACCTGCAGACTCGAGTTCCAAAGGGGAGGAGCGCTGAAGCCATGGCATGCATAGAAGCACGCGCGCTGCGAAAGACTTATGGCGCTACTGTCGCTCTCGATGGCATTAACTTGCGTGTGGAAGAGGGCCGCATCCTCGGTCTCATCGGGCCCAACGGCGCGGGCAAGACCACAGCGCTCAATGCGATCCTCGGCCTGACTCCGTACCAGGGAGAACTGCGGGTGCTTGGACGCGATCCCTGGGCCGAGCGCGACCAGCTCATGCGCGACGTTTGCTTCATCGCCGATGTTGCCGTGCTGCCGCGCTGGATCCGAGTTGCCGACGCGCTCGAGTACGTGGCCGGCGTCCATCCGCGCTTTGATCGAACGAAAGCGGAAATGTTCCTCGCACGAACCACCATCCGGCTCACCAACAAAGTCAAAGAGCTTTCCAAGGGCATGGTCACCCAATTGCACCTTGCGCTTGTCATGGCCATTGATGCCCGGCTGCTGGTTCTGGATGAGCCCACGCTGGGCCTCGACCTCCTGTATCGCAAGCAGTTTTATGATTCACTGCTGACTGACTACTTTGATCGTAACCGCACCATTGTGGTGACCACTCACCAGGTGGAAGAGATCGAACACGTGCTCACGGACCTGGTATTCATGGACCGCGGCCGTATCGTCCTCAAGGCCACGATGGAAGAAATAGAGACGCGGTACGTGGAGTTGGCGGTGCGTCCGGAACGTGTAGCTGCGGCGCGGGCTCTTAAACCAATCGACGAACGGCAGGTCCTGGGCGGTAATGTACTTCTCTTCGACCACGTTGACCGGCAGCAGCTTGCCGCCCTCGGAGACGTACGTACACCCAGCATTGCGGATCTTTTCGTCGCCGTGGTCGGCAACAATGCGGGCCAGGCCCAAGGAGCAGTGCAATGACGACTCCATCGAATGTTGTCTCGGAATCCCAGGCTGGCACGCAAGCAGCCGCTGTGCCTGCCGTCTTTGCAGGAGCGCGGCTGTTTTTATGGTCAATCCGGCGCGAGCTCTGGGAATACCGCATTGTTTATCTCACGCCACTGATTGCTGCCGTGATCTTTCTCTTCAGCTTTCTGATTCACATCCTCAATCTGAGGCGGCACATACACTCGGTAGCCTGGACGCATGAGACATTTGCGGTTCCCTACGAATTATCAGGAGCCCTCATTATGGGCACCGCTCTGGTGGTAGGGCTTTATTATTCGCTGGATTGCCTGTACGGAGAGCGCCGCGACCGCAGCATCCTGTTCTGGAAGTCCCTTCCGGTCTCAGATCTCACGGCCGTTCTCTCCAAGCTGACCATTCCTCTTGTTTTTATACCGTTGTTCTCCTTTGCCGTCACCATTGTCACGCAATTCCTGATGCTGACGCTGAGCAGTCTGGTACTGCTGGGCAGCGGCGTGAGTACTTCAGAGCTGTGGGTGCATTCATCGTTCCTGATGTTCTCGCTGATTCTGCTCTATCACATGCTGCTGGTCCATGGACTCTGGTATGCGCCGATCTACGGCTGGATGCTGCTGATGTCAGCGTGGTCGCCGCGTGCACCCGTTGTGTGGGCCATTCTGCCGCCATTTATCATCTGCGGAGTAGAAAAGCTCTCGCTCAACACCACTTATTTCCTTCATTTCATCGCCCAACGATTCATGGGGCCGGATTCGCAGCCTTCCATGAGCGCTTCCATGAGCGCCAATCAGCACCACCATTTCGCCTCTCAATTGATTCCTCACCATTTTTTCACTGAACCGGGATTGTGGTTCGGCCTGGTGGTAGCTGCCATCTTTGTTGCCGCGACGGTCCGGTTGCGCAGGTATCGAGGCCCAATCTGATTTTTAACCGCACAGCCTGAGCTGATTCAAAGATGTTTTATGGCGAGCGAACCGCAGTCCTGGCTCGCAAGGGGACCCGTCTTGTCCTTTGCTGGACCAAATCGCCGGAAGCAGGGAGGCATACCATGCATTACTCACCAATATTGATTCTTCATATCTGTGCTGGAACTCTGGGATTCGTTTCAGGCGCTGTGGCTATTTCACTTCGCAAGGGTTCCCGCCGGCATGCGCTGGCTGGAGATGTATTTGTCATTACCATGCTCACAATGGCTGCCAGCGGAGCATACATGGCATTGATGAAATCCCAGATGGGCAACTTTCTGGGCGGCGTGTTCACGTTTTATCTGGTGGCCACAGCCTGGTGGACGGCCAGGCGCACGGAGCGAACAACGGATTCGGCTGACTGGATTGCGCTGCTCTGTGTGTCGGCCGTGATAGCCGGCAACCTGGTTTATGGCATTGAGGCCGCACGCAGCGCCACGGGAAAGGCAGGGGGATATCCCGCCCCGATCTACTTCTTCGGCGCCAGCGTGGCCCTCATTGCCGCGATCGGCGATCTTCGCTTGCTGCTGGGGCGCGGCATTTCCGGCCCTCAGCGCATCGCGCGGCATCTCTGGCGTATGTGCTATGCGCTG
>DASUBD010000299.1:0-4075 GCA_035763445.1 Candidatus Angelobacter sp. | reverse complement strand
GTGCGGGAAAAAATCCTGCTCAAGACCGGCAAAGAACTTCCTTATGCAACTGCGGTGGTAGTGGAGCGATTTGAGGATTCAGACAAGCTGATCAAGATTGCTGCGGCCATTTACTGCGAGCGGGAAGGACAGAAGGGCATTCTCATCGGCAAAGGCGGCCAGAAGCTGAAGGAGATCGGCACTGCTGCGCGCATGGAACTGGAAGAGCTGCTGGGCAAGAAAATTTTTCTGGAGCTGTTCGTCAAAGTAAAACCCGGCTGGCGACAGTCTGCGGCATTCGTGGAAGAGCTGGACTGGAGGCATTCTTTCTGAAATCCCGAGCGAAGCGAGGGATCCCTACCGGTTTCGATGCACGAAAAGAAGCAGAACTCAAAGATCTACAGTTGTGAATGAATGTCCTTAGGAATGACGCGCCGCGATAGCGATCCCTCGCTGCGCTCGGGATTGCAGAAGAAGCTCGGGAAAAAAATAGCTTATTCCTTAACCGCAATCCCCAGCGTCTTCATCTTCCTGTAAAGATGGCTTCTCTCCAGTCCCAGTACTTCCGCCGTGCGGCTGACATTGCCGTGGTTTTCATCCAGCTTCTTGAGAATGTAGTCCCGTTCATAGGCGGCGCGCGCCTGATGAAGCGTTGAAAAGCCTGAATTAGAGCGGCTGCCTTCGCGGTGCATCAGCGGCGGCAGGTGCTTGCGCTCGATGCGGTTTACGGTGGGATTCATGATGACCAGCCGCTCAATCACATTGCGCAGTTCGCGCACATTGCCCGGCCATGAATAACGCATGAGAACTTCAATGGCGTCCTCCGTGATCTCGCGGGGCCGGCGGCTGTAAGCGGCAGAAAATTCCTTGAGGAAATGTTTGGTTAAGAGTGGGATGTCTTCCTTGCGCTCGCGTAATGGCGGCACATAAAAGGGAATCACGTTGAGGCGGTAAAAGAGGTCTTCGCGAAAATTTCCACGAGAGATTTCTTCTTCCAGGTCCTTGTTCGTGGCGGCGATCACGCGCACATCCACCTTGACTGCTTCATCGTCGCCTACTCGAGTGAACTTCTGCTCGTCCAGTGTGCGCAGCACCTTGGACTGCGTCTTCAGGCTCATGTCGCCAATTTCATCCAGAAACAGCGTGCCTTCGTTCGCCTTTTCGAACTTGCCTTCCTTATCGCCCGCCGCGCCGGGTAGCGCTCCCTTGCGATGGCCAAATAGCTCACTCTCAATCCAGTCTTCAGGGATGGCCGCGCAATTCACTTCCACAAACAGATTGTCTTTCCGCAGGCTGTGCGCATGGATGGCGTGAGCAACAAGCTCCTTTCCCGTTCCCGATTCGCCGTAAATCAGCACGCGACCGTTGCTGGGAGCCATCACGCTGATCTGCTGGCGTAGCGCTTTCATCGGAATGCTCTCGCCGGCGATGACGCTCTTGCTCTGGAACTGTTTCTTGAACTCTGCGTTTTCCCGCCGCAGCCTGTGTGCTTCCACAGCATTCTTCAGCACAATCAACGTGCGTTCCAGCGAGAGCGGCTTTTCCAGAAAGTCGAATGCACCCAGCTTGGTGGCTCTGACGGCAGTCTCTATGGTGCCGTGGCCGGAGATCATGATCACTTCAGGAGGATCTTCCATCTGGCGAATGCGCTCCAGCGTATCCAGCCCGTCGATTCCCGGCAGCCAGATATCGAGCAGCACAACTTCACAGGTGCGTTTCTTCAGCAGATCAAGGCAGGCTTCGCCGCTCTCTGCCAGCAGCACTTTGTAGCCTTCTTCTTCAAGGATGCCGCGCAGCGACTCGCGAATTTCTCGTTCATCGTCCACCACCAGGACACTATGCATTCTGTTTTGCGGCCTCTTCCATATCGCCAGCCAGCGGAAGTTCCACAATGAACTTGGCCCCGGCAGGCTTATTTTCTTCTACGCGAATGGATCCGTGATGGTCCTCGATGATCCGTCGCACAATAGCCAGGCCCAGCCCGGTCCCGCGCTTCTTGGTAGAGAAGTAAGGCAGGAATAACTTCTCCTTCACCTCACGGTCGATACCGTGGCCCGTATCGGCTATCAAAATTTCCAGTGCATCGCGGCTTTCAACCAGCGAAGTTGCGATATGAATTTCGCGGACAAAAGATGCCTGCATCGCATCGGCGGCATTGTCTATCAGGTTCGCCAGCGCCCGCTTGATTGCCTCAGGGTCGGCCATGGCCAGCGGCAAGCCCGGGTCGAGCTGCTTCTGGACGGCAATCCCATCCAGCCGTCCGTTGAACATGGCCAACGTAGTCTCGACAATCTGGTTGATGTCGGCAGGCCGCGGTTGTGCCTCAGGAAAGCGAGCCAGAGAGGAGAACTCGTCCACCAGAGAGCGCACAGTCTGTACCGCGCCGGAGATGGTTTGCGCGCAGTCGCCAATGACGGACAGAGATTTCTGATCAGGCGCAGTGCCACGTTCAAGGTGGCGGCGAATGCGTTCTGCTGAAAGCGCAATCGGGGTGAGCGGGTTTTTGATTTCATGCGCCACGCGGCGGGCCACTTCGCGCCATGCCGCTTCTTTCTGCGCCTTGAGCAACTCGCTGAAATCTTCAAATACAATCACGTACCCCAGCCGCTGCTTGCCGTGCTGGACGGAAGATACGGTCACGCTGGCATTGAGCTTATCTTTCTCTCCGGGTATTTCAAGCTGCGATGCCGTAATCGCCATTCGGTCAGCCCGGCGAAGAAGATGCTCAAGATCAGATGCCGTTTCTGCGGGGAAAATATCCTGCAGGCTTGATCCCACCAGTGCCCGGCCGTGAGGCCAGAACATTCTTCCGAAAGCCACGTTGCTGTGGGTCACACGGCGGTCCGGACCAAGGGATAGCACGCCGGTGGGAATGCTTTCAAGAATGGTTTCAATGTGTCGCCGCCTCTGCTCAAGCTCTGTGTTGGTTTCAGTGAGCGCATGCGCAGACTCTTCAATTTTCCGTCGGCTGGTTTCCAGCTCTGCCGCCATGCGGTTAAATGATGCTACCAGTTCCGCCAGTTCATCAGCGGCGGGCACATCCACACGATGGCCAAGATGACCCAATGAGATCTCACGGGTGGCTTCCGCCAGCGCTTCAACCGGGCGCGTTACCAGTTTGGCCAGAAACAGTGAAAACCACGTTGCCACAAACAGTACCAGTACCGTGAGCAGCGTGAGCAACAGCATGTACATGCCGCGGATTCGCTTGGCCTCACGGCTCAGAGTCATATAGTTCTGCTGGTTCTGGTTGATCTGATCGAGAGTGGGGGTGAAATCCTTGGGCAGCGGCATGCCAACCAGAATCACTCCTGAACTGCCGGCGGGAGCGGCGCCGAGAAGGTATTCAGTTCCGCGGTAGGACCATCTCTGTGGGCTCCCTTGAACTTTGCTGATAGCCGGAAGTTGGGAGCGGAGCGCGGGCCAGGCCTGAGGCGCGTTCCAACTGGCCACAGCATCGCCCTCAACAATCGCGAGAGCGAACCCGCCCTGGAGAGTTGGTTGGTGCCGGCGAAACTCATGCAGCACTCCGGCATAGCTGCCGCTGGCCACGGCATGCTGCGTGTCCGGTGATTGGGCAATCTCCACGGCTTCATCGCGAGCGTTGATACCTGCATAATCGGCTAGCAATGCGCCTACGCGCCCTGAGTCCTGCTGCAATTCGTTCACCGGCATCGAAAACCATTTATCGATGGAGCGGTTCATCAGCCCGTAAGCAAACATGAACATTACAATGGCGGGTGCGAATGAGAGCAGCAGGGCGCCAATCACCATGCGCGTGCGCAGTCGCGAACCTGGGACACCAAGACGGCGTTCGGCATACAGCTTGACCAGATTGCGAAACAGGACAAACGTGAGCACTACCAGCAGCAGGAAGACCAGCGCTGAAAGGGCCACCAGTACCAGGGTTTGCTGCGCGGAGTCAGGACTCAGCTGCTTCAGGTTGAAGGCCTGCTGGGAAAAAACCACACCAAAGAGGAGAAGGATTCCCAGGGCCAGCGGAATCAACATGGCGCGCCGCTGGCTTAGCGAGAGGGATCGCTTGGTCGGCTCTGGATTGAATGCAGACACAATGTATGGCTCGCGCACTCAGGGA
>DASUBD010000298.1:0-14870 GCA_035763445.1 Candidatus Angelobacter sp. | reverse complement strand
GTAAAAGCCTGATCCGATGAACAGCTTCATGAAAGGATTTTTGTCGAAGGCATCTTTGAGCGACTGCGCCGTATCGGGGAAGCCGCCACGCTGCACGCCCCAGTCCCATTCGTCGAAACGGAATCCGCCGCCCAGGATGTAATACTCGAGATCTGACTTGTAGCCGAGCTCCGTGCGCACATATTGGTTGAACATGGCCGTGTACGGAGGCCGGATCGCGCTCATGCTCGGATCAGAAAGAGGGAACGTGGTGCCAGCGGCTCCGGGGCCGGAGTCGTTGCTGCTCTCCCGTGAGTCACCCGTAAATCGTCCATCGAGCCGGCCCACGACCTTTCCTTCGTCCCGCAAAAGCTCCGTGGTGAAGGCGCCTTCCGTGATGCGTAAATTGTGCTGCTCAATATATTTCTTGTTGAGCCCCGTGTAGCGCGCAAGATGGTCCACCACATCAGCCCGCTCCTGCGCCGTAAGCCGATCGCCTTTGGCCAGCGCATCGTTATAAGGGCCAATGGCCCACGCTTCCACTTCCGCATGCAGCTTATCCAGATTCGGAAATTCCTGTCCCAGTTTCTTGTGATACCAGGCAATGTCAGCATAGCTGGGCAGGAACAGCACATAAGGCAGGTCATTTCCCACGCCGAAATCGGTGGTCTGGAAATTCATGATGCTGGAGATCAGCATGATCCCATTAAAGGCGACCCCATGTTCCACCAGGTATCCGGACAAGCCGGCGGCCCGGGTGGTGCCGTAGCTCTCGCCCACCATGAACAGTGGCGATGACCAGCGCTCGTAGCGCCCGAGGTAGAGGCGAATAAACTCGCCCACCGACTGGATGTCGCCGCGAAGACCGATAAACTTCTTCGTCTGATCGCGCTTGACCGCCCGGCTGTAACCTGTGCCCACCGGATCGATGAACACCAGATCGGTTTGGTCGAGCCATGTGTACTCGTTGTCGACAAGTTGATACGGAGGAGCCGGCATCATCCCCTCCGGCTGCATGCGTACCCGCTTGGGACCGATTGCGCCAAGGTGCAGCCACACAGAAGCAGATCCGGGGCCGCCGTTGAATGAGAAAGTCAATGGCCGCTTCTCCGGCGACTGCCCATCCAGCGTGTAGGCGATGAAGAAGATATGCGCTTCCACCTCGCCCGTATCGGCATTCTTGAGCGGCATCATTCCCGTTGTTGCCGTATAACGCAGCGTTTTGCCCCCCACGTGGACCTCATGATGGGTTACCACCGGCGGAACTTCCGGCGCCTCGTGCTTAGGCTCAGCCGGAGGAGCCGCTGTCTTGGCGCCAGCTTCAGACGGCGTGGGCGATGCCGCAGGCTGTGCTGCTGGCCGGTTTCTCTGCGCGCTGGCAATCGTGGAAAGAAGAAGCAGAAAAAGAACGAAACAAATAGATGGGACGGCACGACGAAGCGTCATTGAGTGACTCCGCTGAAGTTAGACGTGAGTAGGAAAAACAGGTGAGTGTATCTGGGCAGAGTGAAAAGGGCAACTCAGCGCTGCAGTTGCTGGTTGGGAAGCGGGCCCGAGTGGGGCACGCTGCTCACATGGCGATACATGGAAAGCAGCAGCAGAATCAAAAATGCCAGCACCAGAAGCATGGTCATGGCAAAGTGTTTTCCGGGGTAACTTTTGGTACGCCTTCCAGACATGGACAGGTTAGATGCTCACGTTGCGAAGTGAATTTTTGGCGTTGTGAGCCATCCTTTTAAGTAATGCACTTGAACAGGGGCAGCCTCGCCACAGATTGAATTGAGCGCAAAAAGAAAACGGGGAGCATCTCAGCTCCCCTCTAATACTTCATCTTTTACTTTAACGAGGTACGCTCAAATCCCTTTCCAGCCGGACTTCAAGCTGGGTTCCTTTGTCCAGCTTCAAATCACTGCCTTTTAGCAGTAAGCTGGTGCCCGTACCCAGTCCTGCGCCCACTGCTGCGCCGATGGCCGCACCCTTGCTGCCCCCAATCACAGAGCCGCTCACCGCACCCACTCCAGCACCGATGGCAGCGTTCGTGATCATCCGCTTCTTGTCCGGCCCTTTCTTCGTCAGTTCCCCTTCATCTCCAGTGGACTTGATGGAAGGATCCCCGGGAACGCCCGTGACCGTTGCGATCAGCGGCACCCACCCATGGCGGGTTTCAATTTCGTCCATGGCCAGCATCAGGCGAGCACCTGTGTATCCGTGCTCATACTGGGCCACATGACCTTTAATTGTTCTTCCTTTGGGGATAATCAGGCCACTGGGAGTCACCAGGTCTTCCCGTAACTCGGCCTTGAAGTGTTTGCCATCGTTCAGCTTCTTTGTATCCAGAGAGTCCTTGAGCTTAATGATGAAGCGCTTGCCTTCAGGAACGGCATCCGGAGGCGCTGCATTTGCCGGAGGCGTGTATACGCCTGCATCTGGCTGGCCCAGGGGCGCCGGAGGACGGGTTTTGAGCACTGGACCATCTTGCGGATTAGATGTTCCGCTTGCCTCGTTTTGGGCTACAGCGCTCAACCCAAGAACCAGCAGTAACGCGCAAACAGAAGCCGTCCATTGAAACTTCATGGGAAATTACCTCGTGGGTGCCTTGATTTAAAGTCTCTAGTGGCAGGTGAATGCCGGTTTCAAATAAGCCACCCACCTGCGGTCAAGAGTCTTTAACCCGTAAACTCTTCATCTGTTGCGGTAGGAGAATGGACATTACCAACGTAACTGTACAAATATCGTACTTGTGGCCATGCTGAGTGCATCTTAGTACTCAGGCACACTGCCTGTTATTTGATTGGGTTTGAGGTTGCGAAATGAAGAACTGGTTGATACCCATTGCGGTATTGGGCGTGAGCGGCCTGGGACTGCTCTGCGCCAGTGAACGTGGCCGGGAGCAGGTCCGCGGATTGTTTGAGCGTCTGGTTGAGCATGGCGATCCGCTGGGCGAATTCAACAAGTTCGTTGACGACCAACTCGCTGCCATCCAGCACGCTCTGGACAGCCTTTCTGAAGCGCTGGAAGAACCCCAAGCCTGATCAACCTGCGATCTGGTTAATCTTCTCTGCCATCCGGACGTCTCTTTCCGTAACTCCCCCTGAGTCATGCGAGACCAGCCCCGTGGTTACCTTGTTGTAGCGAATGTCGATATCCGGGTGATGGTTCGCCTGCTCGGCTGCATCCGCAATCTTGTTCACGAACTGCATTGCGGTTTTGAAGTCAGCGAATTCGAACACTCGCTGGATGGCCTTCCCATTCTGTTGCCATCCCGCTAATTTTCCCAGCGACTGCTTAACTTCGGTATCGGTGAGAACCGGCATAACATACACCTCGCCTAACAATTCTAAATGTTTCGATGAGCTTGGATGCCGAAGCAGGTGTTCGGGGAATCAGTGCCTGATTCGCTTAAGTCAACTTTGCACTGCTGGCCAGGATGGGAATGCTCTTGATGGGATACGTAAACTTGTAAATCTGGGAGTTGATTTCTTTGCGCAGATCGTCCCAAATGGTTTCCGGCATCTCCATAAAGACCCGGACCACTTCGGGATCAAACTGGCGTCCGCAAAACCGCTCCACTTCCTCGCGGGCTACGGCAATGGATTGGGCTGCCCGGTAAGGACGGTCAGAGGTGATGGCATCAAGCGTATCTGCCACGGAGAAAATCCGTGCCCCCATCGGGATATCATTGCCGCTGAGTCCGCGCGGGTAGCCGGTGCCGTCATATCGTTCCTGGTGGGCATACACAATTTCCGCCGCTTCAGAAAGAAAGGGAATCTTCTTAAGCATCTGGTAGCCGCGGAAGCAGTGTTCACGCATGATTTCTGTTTCTTCCGGTGTCAAGGCGCCCGGCTTACGCAGGATGGCGTCCGGTATAGCCATTTTGCCAATGTCATGCAGAAACGCGCCGCGGGCAATGACCCGTATTTTCTCTCCAGATAAACCCATGGCACGAGCGATGGCGATGGTGAACGCGGTTACGCGCTTGGAGTGTCCCTCGGTTTCGGCATCTTTGAGGTCAAGCGCATCTCCTAACGCTTCAAGGGTAATGTCATAAGACCGCTCAAGGTCGGTCATTGCCTGTCGCAGTTGCTCTGTGCGCGCAGCCACCAGCGATTCCAGGTTTGATTGATACGCCCGGTTTTCCAGTTTCAAACGACGGTGCTCCAGTGCCCGCCGAACCATCGCCAGAAGTTGCTCGCGCTCAAATGGCTTAAGCAGATAGTCGTAAGCACCATTGCGAATGGCGGCCAAAGCCACGGAAATATCGTGGACTGCGGTTACCATGATCACCGGCATGTCAGGAAATTTTTCTTTTGAGCGCTCCAGCAGGGCAATTCCATCCATTTCCGCCATCATCAAGTCTGAAAGCATTAATTCAAACTCGCCTGTGGAATTAAGAATGGCCAGGGCCTCCATGCCGGAGCAAGCTTGGCGGGTTTTGTAACCGGCGGCGCTGAGCATGGACGAGATGATTTCCCGAATCGGTTCCTCATCGTCCACAACCAGAATGCGTTCAGTAGCCATTGGGAATGTGCTCAATTTTCCTGCTGGGGGGATTTTAAATCTAACCCACCGTTACCGGAAATACAATGACCAAATGCACAAATTAGAAGTACCAAAGGTAATTTATGATATAAGAGACCCCGAAATCCCGATTTCTCCCCGGACCAATTGGTGAACATGGACTTGGCGCTGCAATACGCCTTCCTGGCGGAAGGCTCAACGCTTCTAATTCTTCTTGCGGGCGCCATTCTTCTTTACCGTAGTTTCCGCGAGCGTTATCTTGAGCTTTGGATTGCCGGCTGGACGGCCTACACCGTCTCGCGCTTCCTCCTCGGCATGCATGCAGGGCACAGTTTCTCTTCGTTTCTGCTCATAAGCGCCTTTGCCAGCTTTATTACCGCCATGGGACTGTTTGCCTGCGCAGTCTTTCTCTACGTTGACCAGAAGAAGCTCATATTGCCGGCGATCATTACGCTCCTGATTTCCTTCGCTTCAGGGAGCCTCGTCTACTTCAGCGCGGCAGGCAATTTCATTCCCCCACGTGTGGTGGAGGCCTGCTGGCGACTGGTTCTGATTGCGGCATCTCTTCAACTTTTCCGGTTCGCCTGGGGGCGGCTCAACATTGGCCGCTGGTTGCTCGCGGTAATGCTCGTGATGCCGCAGTTTCATCACCGGGCCCATGGGACAACAGATTTATGGCATGAAGTGCTGATTGACCTGCTGCTGGGTATCAGCATGATGACCATCGTCCTGGATGATTCGCGCGTGCAGATCCAGCGGCTTGATGTGCTGAACACAATCACCAGCCAGATCTCCGAATCGCGGGACTTCGAACCCACCGTCGCCGTGGTTCTTGAGGAGCTAACCCAGATCAGCCGTGCCAGAGCAGCCTGGTTCAGGGTGCTGGAAGGCGACAGGCTGCTTTTGGCCGCACACCGTGGCCTTTCCCCCGGGTTCATCGCTCAAGCCGCCACCGTTGACATCAACCGCAGCGTTAGCGGCTTCGCCCTGCGTGAAGGTGAAGTGTACGTGATGCGTTCGTCAGAGGCGACCGAAGATTTGCGCCGCGCATTAAAGGCTGAACACATACACCACATCCTGCTGGTGCCGGTGGAGGGAAGGCAGCATTCTCAGATCGGCATCTTTGTCCTTGGTGTGACCCATTTTCGCGCCCACATGGCCAGCGAAAAGAAATTTCTCAAAGCTGCTGCCCGTCAACTTGGCCTTGCTGCGGAAAACAGGAAACTGGCGCAGCAGGTGGCGCAATCCCGGAATGAATGGGCCAGTACGTTTGACTCCATCCCTGATTCCATATTTGTTCACGATTCTCAATACCGAATTCTTCGCGCCAATAATGCGCTGATCACGCGCCTTGGACGGCTGCCGGAAGAGATTATGGAGCATTCCTGCGAGGAGGTCCTCCCTGGCGCAGGGATCAGCTGGGTTGGGTGTCCGTATTGCGCTCATGCTGATTGTTCAGGCGAAGAAGACCCATGCTTCGGCGGCTATTCCGTTGTTTCCAGCTCCAGATACACCGCGGAAGGCGCCCAGGGCGCCATCCATGTAATTAAGGATATTACTGAAGCCAAAGCATCCGATGAGCGCTACACGTCTTTGTTCAATCACATGCATGAAGGTGTTTTCGCCTCAACGCCTGAAGGCAAAATCGTAGATTGTAATGAAGCTTTCGTGCGCATGCTTGGCTATGGCGGCAAAGATGAAATGCTGGCGCTGGAGCAGATCCAATCCATCTATGTGGACCAGGAGGGTCGCGCCAGGTTCCTGAGTGAGATGTCACGTCAGGGATTTGTTCGCAATTTTGAGTACCAGCTTCGTCGCAAAGATGGGAAGGAAATCTCCGTCATTGAAAGCAGTTTTGCCACCCGCGATCCGGCCGGCAGGATTGAACGCTATCAGGGCGTTGTGATGGACGTGACCGAGATGAAGCGGGCTGAAGATGAGATACGGCGCCGCAACCGCGAGCTCTACGTCCTCAACAATATCGCGGTCACATTCAATCAATCGTTTGACCTGCAGGAAATTCTGCAGCTCAGCATGCTGCAGATTGTTGAGCTCCTTTCCACAGATACGGCCTCCGTGTACCTGTTTGAGGAGAATGGCAACCACCTTGTAAAACAGGCAGCCTACGGTCATCGCAGCGACTTTGTTTCCGGCAGTTCATATTTCGCTTTGCCGGCGGATTTTGTGGAGTCACTTCGTGCCGGTCACGCTGAGATTCTCGATCATGAAAGCCAGACCATTCTTCCTGAGATCGTCCAGAAAATCATTCAGGTGGAAGAGCTGAAAGCATGGATGTGGGTGGTGCTGTGGCGTAAAGAGAAGATGTTGGGATTGCTGGCCACAAGCAGTCGTTCTTCCCGGCAATTTACGCGCTCGGAAGAAGGAGTCATGATTGCCGTAGGACGCCAGCTGGCGACCACCATTGAGAAGATTCAGCTGTACAACGAGACCAAGAAGGCATATGAAGATCTCAGGCGCACCCAGGAACAGCTCCTGCAGAGCGAGAAGATGTCTGCCGTAGGCCAGTTGATCTCAGGCGTGGCCCACGAACTCAACAATCCGCTCACCGCCATTCTGGGATACGCTCAGCTTCTGGAAAGCGAGAAACTGGAACCCCGGGTGGAAGAGTTCATCACCAAACTGCACAAACAGGCTCATCGCACGCAGCGCATTGTGCAGAACCTGCTGTCTTTTGCCCGGCAGCACAAACCCAAACGTATTCAGGTGGATTTGCGCAGCATCATTGAAGACACCATTGCTCTGCGTGACTATGACCTGAAAGTTAACAACATCATTGTCGAGCGTGACTTTGATCCGGTACTGCCCTCCGTGGTAGCGGACCCGCACCAGCTTGAGCAGGTTTATCTCAACATCATCAACAACGCAGCCGACGCCATGCTGGAGCGCTCCGGCGGCGGCTTGTTACGCATTCACGTATTCAGCCAGAACGGCCACGTGGTAAGCGAATTCCATGATTCCGGGCCCGGCATCACCGACCCCAAGCACGTTTTTGATCCGTTTTATACCACCAAGGGAGTTGGGAAGGGTACAGGTCTGGGTTTGAGCATCTGTTACGGCATTGTGAAAGAGCACGGCGGCGAAATTACCGCTCATAATCATGCCGCCGGCGGAGCTGTGCTGGAAGTGCGTTTGCCCGTGGCAGTGGGCGAGAAGCCTGTAACTGAAAATGACCGCATCGTTGCCCGCCGCGAATCGCGGCTCGAGGGTAACGTCCTGCTGATTGATGATGAGGATGCTCTCCTCGATTTTGAACGGGAAGTGTTGACCGCGGCCGGCCTGAGCGTGGTCACAGCCAGCACCGGAGCGTCTGCCGTTGATTTGCTGCAACAGCAGGACTTTGATGCTGTCTTTCTCGATAGCAAAATCCCCGGCGCATGGTCAAGCGATGATGTATACCGGCACATAGAGCAGCATCAACCCCATCTGGTTTCCAAGACCGTCCTCGTTCTTTCCGATATCTCTGATCCCAATGTCAAGGCCTTTGTGGAGGCCACGCAGATCTTCTGCCTGGTCAAGCCGTTTGAAGTGTCTGATCTACTGAGTGTGGCTCGCCGCGTGATGAAACGCGCGCGCGCCGCCGCGCACTCCTGAAACACTCCACAAATTTTTCGCATGGCGTTTTGGCGTTTATCCGGGTTCGCCCACGGTGATCTTTTGCGGCTTGGCCCGTGTGCTTCTTACCAGCAACCGTCCGATAGCACGGCTCCCGGCAATTCCCATCACGCCGGAACGCACCCAGGCGGGCGCCGAAAGCAAGCGTCGCAAACGAGCTGCGTTGCGCAAGGCAGGCGCGAGTTGCTTCCGATAGCGGACGCCGTACCGCTGCTGCACTTCTCCCAAGGAGGTCTTGCCGGCCAAAAACGGCAACAGCGTTTCCGCCGCCAGCACGCCGCTGTGCAGGGCAAGAGAGATACCGTCGCCGACAAACGGGTCAATAAATCCCGCTGAGTCTCCGGCCAGCAACATGCCGCGATCATCCGTTTGCGGTTTGCGGAAGTGAAGCGCGGAAGTGCTCACCGTGGCAAATTGTTGCTCCCAGTCCCGGCTTCTCCTCCAGAGTGCGGGATGCAGAGCAAAGACATGCTGCAGGGAGGTTGCGCAATCTGCTCGTACCATGGCGCACGCGTTCACGGCGTTATCACTCACCGGCTGCACACCGCAGTAGCCGCCGGGGAAAAAGTACAAGTCCACTGAGGGTGGCGGCGCAGCTTCTGCAAAATGTGCTTTCAGCCCAATCCATTTTTCCGTGTCAGCAGCCTTGAAACGGGTCAGTTGCGACCATCGTCCACTGGCATTGATTACGGCTTTCGCCTTCAGCGTTGCTGCTTCAACCGTCACCGTAAACAGCTTTCCCGGAAGCACCAGGCGGACTGAGGTGTCTTCCCGGACCGTAGCTCCCGCCTCCTTCGCGGCGTTGAGCAGCGACGCATCCAGATCGTAGCGGGGAATGCTCCGCGCCGGCGGTGAAACAGCAATGGTCAGTTCCCTTCCGTCAACAAAAATCCGTGCCGAAGTGATTTGAGGAAGATTTACAAAAACATCGCTCCCAAGAAGAGTTGTGAGTAGACGCAGCGATTCAGGCGAGACAAATTCACCGCAGACCTTGTGGCGGGGAAACCTTCCTTTTTCCAACAGCAGGACGCGAGCGCCCTTTCGCGCGGCAGTGATGGCTGCTGCCGATCCGGCGGGGCCTCCGCCGGCGATAACTAAATCGTAGTCCGCTTCCACGCAATGACTCCCATGCGGAACAAGAAGTAAGTTTCAATCTGCAGGCTCGCTGCGCCGATCGATTGCAGCATCTCGCGCATCTCATGCACTGTATAGGCCCGGCGCACTGATGCTGGAGCATCATGCCGGGTGATCCGGCTGCGATACAGTGGAAATCCCGCGAACGCCAGCGCCAGGTGCAGAGGATGTCGTATCAGATCGTGAATGAAAAACGCGTGGCGTGCAACCCGCAGTCCCTCGCGTACGAACTGTCTGATCTCATCGGGTTCCAGATGATGCGCGAACAATGAACAGCCCACGGCGTCAAAGCTGTTATCAGCGAACGGCAGCATCATGGCATCGCCGCAAACGGACGTATGCGAGCCGTTCATGTGGCTGGCAGAGCGGTCCAGGATTACCGTTTCAGAATCGATTCCATCTGTAGACAGAGCACGACCTGTAATTGTGGCCACATCACCCGTAGAGCCGGCAACATCAAGCCATGTAATTTTCTTGAGGCCGCGATCTCCGGCAATCCTGCGTAGGATTTCGCTTGTAGTATGAATGCCCCCGAAACGCCGATTGAACATGCGCAAGTCGTCGAGTGAGGCCTCAACTTCTTCTCGTGTGCCCTGATCGTCATCCAGAAGTTCGGGAACCACTACGCGTTTCACGCTTAGACCCGCGCCAATTCTTCTTCAAGCAGTTGCTTGTTGTAGAGTTCGGTGTAATAGCCGTTGCGTGCCAGAAGTTCCTCGTGCGTGCCGAACTCCACAATCCGCCCGTGGTGAAGCACGGCAATTTTGTCAGCATTGCGGACGGTTGATACACGGTGAGAAATGAAAATCGTTGTCCGTCCCTGCATGACTTCGCGCAGATGATTCAGGATCTTTTCTTCGGTATAGGTGTCGACACTGGCCAGAGCATCGTCCAGCACCAGGATGCGAGGATCGCGGATAATTGCGCGGGCAATTGCGCTGCGCTGCTTTTGTCCGCCGGAAAGCGTAATGCCGCGCTCGCCTACCATGGTCTGATACTGCTCGGGAAATCCTTCGATATCGGTTGCGATGCTTGCCGCTTCAGACGCCTCGTGAATTTGCACATCACTTGCCGAATCCACTCCAGACGCAATGTTTTCGCGGACTGTATCGCTGAACAAGAATGTTTCCTGCGGCACAAACCCAATATTGCGTCGCAGCACTTCAATCGGGAATTCACGCAGCGGTCGGCCATCGAGCAGTATGGTTCCGGGAGGAGCATCGTAAATACGCGGAATCAGACTTACCAGCGTCGTCTTCCCTGAGCCGGTCGGCCCAACGATTGCCAGGCTGGTCCCGGCAGGCACTTCCAGATTGATGTCCTTAAGGACCTGGGTGCCGTTATAAGCAAAGTTCAGATTCCGGAATTGCAGTTGGCCCGTGAGTGCCTGGGCCCCGGCCTCCGCTACTGCCTCGCGATCTGTAATGTCGGGCTGCGCCGTGAGAATCTCATTGATGCGTCCCATGGAAGCTGTACCACGCTGGAAAATATTAATCACCCAGCCCAGCGCAATCACCGGCCAGGTCAGCATCAGGATGTACATGGAGAAGCCATAGAACTGACCAGTAGTGATGCGTCCGCTCAGGACCTCTCGTGGCCCCAGCCACAGCACCATGGCATAAGCCAGGCCCAACAGGAACTCGAGCGCGGGCCATAGCATTCCCATCAATCGGGCCAGAGGGAGGCTGCGCTCAACGTATTCCTTGTTGGAAGTTTCGAACAGCGCGATTTCAGGCTCTTCCTGTACGTAGGCGCGGATCAGCCGCGCGCCGGAAAGATTTTCCTGTACGCGCGACGAAATATCAGAAAACTGCGCCTGGATGCGCTCGAATCGTTCATGAATTTTGCGCCCGAAATACTGAATGATGATGCTGGCCAGCGGCAAAGGAGCAAAGGTGCAGATGGTGAGCTTGGGGCTGATGTGCCACATGAAGAACAGTGCAGCCACCGTGAACACAATGGTGTTGGCCGAATACATGATCGCCGGACCCAGCAACATGCGCACGGCATTCAGATCATTGGTGGCGCGAGCCATTATGTCGCCCGTGCGGTTCTTCTGGTAATAGGAATAGTCCAGCCGGGAAAGGTGGGCAAACATGTCATTGCGCAGGTCGTACTCGATTTCACGCGAGACTCCAATTACGATCCATCGCGTCAGAAACTGGAAAATGCCTTTTGTAATCGCAATTCCAAGCAGCAGGAGGGAATAGACGTAAAACGTGTGGCGAACTGAGCCGGGTTTCAGGCTGTCCACCGCGCGCTGCAGCACCTGCGGGAAATATACCCAGATTCCGTTGTTGCCGAAAACGGTCAGCGCACCCCAGAACAGAGCCCAGCGGTATTTCTTAAAATAAGGGAAAAGTGGCCGCAGGTTTTTTAGCATGAGCGTTAATAGATGATTCTAACAGTTGTTTCGATCTGAACTACGTCGGGAGGCTGTCGGCGTCTAGCCGATTCGGCTCAGGAAAAGCGGTCAGAAAAACATCAGGCATTCACGTGCCAGAAACGCAAATGTTCGTTTTCGAACGTTCATTTCCGGACACCCACAAAGTTTACGAGCGTTAAACATCCTTAAGCTAACGCGTCTTTGCAGCAAGCGTCTAACTGTGCAGCATCACACTTTTTCTTTGAAACTTCTGCGCCGGGAAAAACGTATTTGAAGGTGATGCAATGAACTCATATCGCGAATGCGATTTTGAGTGAGCATAAAACGGGAAGGGACGGTACGTTCCCACGGTTTGGCAGCCCCAGGCGCGCACAGTCCCCCATAGAGAGCCAGCATTCGTGTGTCCGGTTCTCTAATGCACGCATTGATTCTAGGCCTTTGTCTGGAAAACGTAAATCTTTTCCTGCTCAGGCCACAAGTCCGGGCTGCCCCTAGCCGCTTCCCGACGCTTCGGGAAAGATTCAAGGAGCAGTGCATAATGAAATCTTCAGTATCACTCAAACTCATGATGTTGTTTCTCGCGCTCGCAGTCGGCATGACCGCCCTTGCGGCGAACGGCAATAAAGGAGACTTCCAGATTTCCAGCCCTGTTCAGGTGAACGGAACCACGCTGCCTGCGGGCGACTACACAGCCAAATGGGAAGGCAGCGGCCCTGCTGTGCAGGTGAACATTGTTCGCAACGGCAGGACAGTGGCCACCGTCCCCGCCAAGCTGGTGCAGTCAGAGCAGAAGGCCACCGACAACGCGGCTGAAATTCAAAATGGCGGCTCCGGCCAGCGTGAGCTGACTGCGTTGCATTTTTCCGGCAAGAAATACTCTCTCCAACTCGGCAGCGCCACTGCGCAGAGCATGACTACGGACAATTCAACCAAATAGTGACTAGCCTCACTAAGCCACCGTGGGTGGTCGCACCCCGGTGGCTGGTCTTCTTTTTGCTTCAAGAGTGAAGAACCGGTCGGTTGATCGAGCTCCTGTGTCCGGTATTCAGCATTCATGGAGACATGGTATCTCGCGTGCCATCTGGAGCTTGGACCTCAGTCATCGCCCGTCCACAGCCATTGACGGTATATACTTCTTCTCTGGCCGGAACATTTTTGGAGGAACTCGATTATGCATTTTGTTCTGCGGCAATCCGTAAGATTCCTGGTTGCCCTTGTCCTGGTGGCACTCTTTATTGTTCCAAGCGACTTGTTGGCACAGAGCCACCTGGTCTCGCCCGCCGATCTGCAGCAGCAGGCAGTTGCGGCATCGCAGGTGCGCGAGCACAACCTGCAAACCGTGAAGAACTTCCTGTCCACGCCAACCGCTGAGAAGGCCATGCAGTCTTCAAACATCAATCCTCAGCAGGTGCGGACGGCGGTTTCCACGTTGAACGACCAGGAACTCGCTCAACTGGCCTCGCGTGCTGACAAGGCACAGCACGACTTTGCGGCCGGCAATCTCAGCGACCGCGATCTCATCCTGATCATTCTCGGTATCGCTGTGCTTGTGCTGATCATTGTTGCAGTTCGCTAAAAAAATTCTCATCCGTTATCTCATGCCGCGGAGGCTCACAGTCTTTGTGTGTCTCTGCGGCATCTCTTTTGCGCAAAGCACTGGCGTCTGGCTCGATGTCCCGTTCGTAGCGCAGGAAAAAAACGGCTGTGGCGCTGCTGTGATTGCCATGGTGGTTCAATACTGGCATCGGCAAGAGCCCCGGCAGCAGGACTCGACGGCCGATCCGGGCGAAATCCAGAGCGCGCTTTATTCCAGGCGCGCGCATGGGATCTATGCTTCTGATCTCGAGCATTATTTTGAGGAACATGGCTTCCGTACGTTTGTTGTCAAAGGCGATTGGGACCTGCTGCGAGAGCATCTCGAAAAGGGGCGTCCTGTGATTGTGGCGCTTAAGCCCGGTAAGGGTGAGCCTTCATTACATTACGTGGTGGTGGCGGGACTCGACTGGACCAGCAACCTGCTTCTAGTCAATGACCCCGCGCAGAAGAAGCTTCTTAAAGTGGAGCGCCATTCCTTTGAAAAAGAATGGAGTGCTGTTGGGCGCTGGACCCTGCTGGCTGTGCCGAAGTAAGCAATCGTGTCTCAAGTTTGCCTCACACCCGCCAACGCAAGTTTTAGAATGTGCGTCTTAAGACTCACTCGATTGCTGGCGCTTGTAGTTCTCGTGTGCTGCTTTTCCTCTGCACATTCGCAGGAGCCTCTCTCAACCCAGCGCCTCATGCAGGAAGAGCGCTGGTCGGAACTCGTCGAGCGTCTTGCGCCTCTCGGCAACAGATCGGCTGAGCAGGAATATGAATACGGCATCGCGCTCGCTCATCTTGAACATTGGGAACAGGCGCATGCGGCTTTGAGTCGCGGCGCAAGGTTAAAGCCAGGAGATAAACGTTTTCCCATCGAACTTGCGGGAATTGCGTTCAAACAGAAGCAGAACGGCCGGGCGATAAGTTACCTGCATCGCGCTCTGCGGCTGGACGCAAAAGACGATTATGCGAATGAGTTTTTGGCCACGCTGTACTTCCTCCAGGGAAATGTTGAAGCCGCAGTAAAGTACTGGAACCGCATCAGCACTCCAAAACCCAGAATAGCCGCCCAGGTCAATGAGTCCTCTCTGCGGATAAGGCCCGCTTTGCTCGACCATGCAATTGCCTTTTCTTCAGGCGAGGCCATGCGGCTCACGCAATTGCGATCGAGCGACGCCAAATTGCAAAATTTGCAAATATTCCCCAGCTACAGAATTGATCTTGTAGCTCAGCCTGACGGCGGCTTTGATTCCGTGCTCCGCGCTCAGGAACTCAATGGTTTTGGCAACACCAGAATTGAGGCTCTGTTACGAACATTTCGCGGTCTGCCCTTTCAGGAGATAACACCCGAGTATCACAACCTGCGCGGCACAGCCACAAATGTAATTGCTCTCGCGCGCTGGGACCCGGATAAGCGCCGATATGCTGGTGAAATTTCGGGGCCAATGGGCCAGGATCCGCAATGGCGCTACCGGATTGGAGTGGATGTTCGTAACGAAAATTGGGCCATACGCAACGGCTTCACAGGCCCTGCGCCTGTGTTGGCATCGTTGAACCTGCGCAGAGAAGCAGGTTCCGCAGAAATCAGCCGTCTGATCGGTTGGCGCGGGCGATGGTCATTGAGCGCAGAATTCTCAAACCG
>DASUBD010000297.1:0-9128 GCA_035763445.1 Candidatus Angelobacter sp. | reverse complement strand
GTAGCTGACTTTACCCGTGATGGAAATTCTGACATCGCCGTGCTCGATTGTGTTCCTCAGTCAACCTGCACTCTCAAAATTTTCATCAACGATCTTTCCTCAGGCACGATTCACGTGGGACAGTCCATCGCCATTCCTGGTCCGGTGCCCATAGCCAAGGGAATGATGGTTACAGCGGACTTCAATAGCGACGGCCGTCCTGACATTGCTCTGGTGAACGGAAAGAACCAGGTGATGACTTTCACCTCCGGCACGGGCGGGACTCTCACCCTGCGCTCCACCTTCAACCTTCCCGCTGGCACCCTTGGCAACGCTCTTACATGGGGCTCTTTCAACCACGATTCCTTCCTCGACCTCGCAGTTCGCGCCTTTGATCCTGTGATTTGCACCAGTGACTGTCCGAACCACATTCTGGTGTACCTCAACAACGGTTCGGGTTCGTTTGGGTTGCGGAGCAAGGTACCTACAAGCCACAACGGCGGTTTCATCACTACAGCCGACATCAACGGTGATCAGATCCAGGACCTGGTTTCTGTTGGCGCAAATTTCCGTGATCCCTCACTGCAATATGCCCAGGGGCATGGCGACGGCACGTTCGCCGCGCCGGTGACGGCTGCCAGTGTTAAGGGCGATGCAAATGGCCTGTTGGTCCGGGTCCTCAATCACGATTCGCGCCATGACATCGCCGTTGTCACGCAGGATGCACTGGTTCCGAATGTGGGTGGTACTTACGTTTATTTCAACGTGAACGCGCAGACCAACTGCACCCCGCCAACATCGGCGCATCTTTCGGCCAGCATCTGCTTTCCCGCGAATGGCGCGGTTGTCAGCTCGCCTGTAACGGTGAAAGGTGCGGGCAATTCTCCGGCCGGCATCAAGCGAATCGAGCTCTGGATCGACGGCGTGAAGCGTTTCCAGGAGTGGAATGATCAACTCCGTACTTCCATCGCGTTGCCGTCGGGCAAACACAGAATCGCGGTTCAGGCCGTCGACCAGAATGATGGCGCGACAGAAGCTGTATCTAACATAATTGTTCCGTAAGCATTCTCGTTCAGGGCCGCAGCCGATTCGCGATCTGCGGCCCCTTTTCTTTCAAGGCCTTGCAAACCCGCGCTCTCAGAGGGCCACTGACCAGTTCCATCGGCGTAAAGGACCGCTTCGGCGATAGGTGTACCCCTTTGGGAGTTGATCAAGGAATTTGAGGTGAGCGCGGAACACATTGCTGCCAAAGCCAAAGACTGATGGAAGTAAGCGTTCGGCGAGGCGGGAGAAGACGCCCCTTCATACAGCAGGGAGTTGGCCATGGCAGGCGATTAGCAAGACTTGTTTTGCCCCGTACTCACACTGCAGCCCAGGCCTGAGGGCAAGTTGCCGGCCGCATCAGGCAGGAGTGATGCACGTTTGAAAGTTTTCAGTCGCGAGTTTTTCTGCCCAGAAGCAGACCCGTCAACAGGCCCAGGCTGAATGCGCCGGCCGCAACGGAAGTTACCACGGTGAGGGGACGTGCTTTAATCTGGCGCCTCACATCCTGCACGCGCTCCTCGGTAGCAAATCTCGCGCGCTTTACGCTGCGTTCCAGGTCGCGATACCTGTCGTCCCACTGCTCCTTCACCTTCACGGTAATGTCCCGGGCCTTGTCTGCGATGTCGGCAACATTGGCTCTGATCTGCTCTCCCGCGTGGCTCAACGATTCGGCTTTCATGATGCACAACCTCCTTTACAGCAAAGTCTTGACCTGTTTTCCACTATTTTGAGATGCGAAAAATGTGCCAAGTATCGCCATGGTTTAAGGACACAAGTTGGGATTCGGAACCAGCCAAAATCGAAGGGGACGTGGCCTATGGCACATCCCCAAATCGAAAAAAGTTATCGACAGGATCCACGAGGCCATGCAGGAACGCCTTTTTCATCCCGCAGCGTAACTGTTTTGCCTCCGGACGAGATCTGGCGGACGATGAACATTTCACCCATCTGCATTGTGGTTTTTACTCCCGTCACTTCCACCTTGTCTCCCTTCTTCAGTTGCAGGGACTGGTCCTTCAGGAATTGTGAGGGGCCAAGTGCTGCTTCCATGTTCCCCTTGTCCGTCTTCAGGACAAGATGCGTGCCGTTCTGGCACATCATGTTCGTGGTATTGATTTCTTCAATGGTTCCGGTGAGTTTGGTTTCGGCGCCTGGATCATACTTGAATCCGGGGCCATGCCCCATGCCGCCGCGTTGGGCCACAGCTACGGCCACGGCGAAGGCAACCATCAGGATCAGTGCTTTGACTTTCATACGTTTATACCTCCTTGAATCGATATGGTTTGCCGGCAGATGTATTTTGCCGAAGGAAATGCATGCCGGCCTTCTTACCTGGAAACCGCCGCATTCACCTGCCTGGGCTCAGTTGGATTTGGTTTGCACGTTTCGGGCAAACCCATCCAGCGGAAGATCGCCATGGCAGGACACCAGTTGGTAAAAGCAGATTGAAACAGGTTCAGGCCCACAAAGGCAGTGAAGAGCAGCCACCACGGAGAAACCCAGTGGGCGAGGGCCAAAGTCAGCAGAATGAAAAATCCAGCCAGCAATCTTAAAGCGCGATCAACGGTCATAACGACTCCTTCAGCAGGCGGCAGCTCTTATGCCACCGCCTCAGCAATGTTCTCCGGGGCATGTACATGAGGCGGTCTGAGGTGCTCATGCCCCCGCTCGCTTAGGTAATAAAGGACCGGCACCGCCATGCGGGAGAGCAGCGTAGAAGCCACCTCTCCCGCCATCAGCGAGATGGCCAGTCCCTGAAAAATTGGATCAAACAGGATCACACTCGCACCCACAACGACAGCTGCGGCCGTCAGCAGCATGGGGCGGAAGCGGATTGCACCCGCATCCACCACTGCCTGGGCCAATGGAACTCCGTGTGAGCGGCGCAGTTCAATGAAGTCAACCAGGATGATGGAGTTGCGGACGATAATGCCGGCGCCAGCAATGAAGCCGATCATCGAGGTAGCGGTGAAAAACGCGCCCATGATGGCGTGGGCCGGGAGAATGCCCACCAGGGTCAACGGAATCGGAGCCATGATCACCAGCGGCGTCACAAACGACTTGAACCAGCCCACCACCAGGACATAGATCAAGACCAGCACGGCGGCAAAGGCTAGTCCGAGATCGCGGAAGACCTCAATGGTGATGTGCCACTCGCCGTCCCACTTCATGGCATAGCGGTCAGTGGATGGCGGCTGCACCGCGTTATAACGCGCGATCTTGTAGCCCTGGGGAAGCGTGAGTTTGTCAATGGCGTCATTCATCTTCATGATCGCGTAGACCGGACTTTCTTCTTCTCCGGCGACATCTCCGGTGACGTAGACCACCGGCTGCATGTTCTTGCGGTAGACGCTCTGATCAATGACAGTTTGCGTAGTGTTCGTGATCTCTCCAATCGAGACTTGAGCGCCGCCGGCTGAGGGCAGCTTGATGTGTTGCAGGCCTTCCATGCTGGACCGGTCCGCGCGGCCGAGACGCACCTGGATCGGCACATCTTCACGGCTCTCAGGAGAGTGCAACAGGCCGGCTTCGGCGCCCTGCAATGCGATTTGCACCGTGCTGGACACATCATTGGCAGAGACGCCGTGCAGCGCCGCTTTGTCGAGGTCGGCCTTCATGTCGTACCTGGTCTGTGGGTCTTCCACATACCAATCCACGTCCACGACGCCGGGAGTGTGCTTGAAAACGTCTTTGATTTGGGCGGCGAGCTCTGTCTGGCCTTTGTAGTCAGGTCCATAAACTTCCGCCACCAGCGTTTGCAGGACCGGGGGGCCGGGAGGGACTTCACTGACCTTGATGCGAGCGCCGAACTGTTGAGCGATCTGTTGCAGTCCGGGACGAAGTCGTCGCGCAATCTCATGGCTCTGCGCGCTGCGCTCGCTGCGAGGCAGCAGGTTCACCTGGATATCAGCCTGGTTGGGCTGATTGCGGAGATAGTAATGCCGCACCAGCCCGTTGAAGTTGTAAGGGCCCGCTGTCCCCGAATAAACCTGATAGTTGAGCACCTCCGGCTGTTTCGCCAGATACGTCCCGAGTTCCTGGGCCACACGCGTGGTCTGCTCCAGCGTGGTGCCATCCGGCATGTCGATCACCACTTGGAACTCACTTTTATTATCGAACGGGAGCATTTTTACGTGCACCAGCTTGAGCGGCACCAGCGTGCATGCTGCCAGCAGAAGGACGACGATTCCGGCAAGAAAGATCATTCGCCGCTTTCCGCCGGCGATGAGTGGCTCCATGATGCGGCGGTAAAGCCGCGTCATCCAGCCTTCCGTGGAATGATCGTGCGCAGTGGACTCGCGATCAGCATAGTGACGAAGTAGCCTCAAAGCAGCCCATGGGGAGACGACGAACGCAATGGCGAGCGAGAACAGCATGGCCGCGGACGCACCCACTGGAATAGGACGCATATATGGGCCCATCAGCCCGCGGACAAATGCCATGGGCAGAATGGCTGCGATCACCGTAAACGTGGCCAGAATGGTGGGATTGCCAACCTCATCCACTGCTTCTACGGCTACCTGGTGCAACGGACGTCCACGATTTTCCGGCAGGCGGAAGTGGCGGACAATGTTTTCTACCACGACAATGGCATCGTCGACGAGGATGCCGATGCTAAAGATGAGAGCGAAGAGCGTGACGCGGTTGAGTGTGTAGCCGTAGAGATAAAAAATTGCCAGAGTGAGAGCGAGCGTCACCGGAACAGCAAGCAGTACTACGCCCGATTCGCGCCAGCCGAGTGCCAGCGCAATCAGAAGCGTGACAGATAGAGTGGCGAGGAGCAGATGCTTCAAAAGTTCATTGGATTTATCTTTGGCGGTCTCGCCGTAATTGCGGGTGACGGTAAGGTGCAGATCGGAGGGCAACGTATTCCCGCGCAACTGATCCATCCGTTGCATGACTTTTTCGGCAATCAGCGTCGCATTGGTTCCCTTGCGCTTGGCTACCGTGATGGTGACGGCGGGAACATTCATTCCCGCATTCTGCACAGGAACGGGGCTCGCGCGGGTGGCGCCTGCTCCGGACCCAAAGAGCACGTAGCTCGAAGGTTCGGCGGGACCGTCTTCGATTTTTTCCACCACGTCACGGAGATACACGGGATGTCCATTCCGAACACCTGCGACCACGGACTTCAAATCATCTGCCCTGGAAAGAAATGCTCCCGCCTCCACCTGGAACTGTCGATTGTCCTGGGCAAAGCCACCGGCTTGTTGCCGGGAATTGGCGGCCTGCAACTGGTTCACGACCTGGCCGGGCGTGAGGCCGTATGCGGCAAGCTTTTCTGTGTCCAGCACCACGCGGATGGTGCGTGGCTGGCCGCCGATGATGGTAGTTTCAGAAACGTCGTCAATCTGCTTAATGGTGTGTTCCAACTCTCCGGCCACCAGGCGCAGGCGGTAAGGATCATAATTGGCTCCCCAGAGCGTAAGGGCCATGATGGGGACGTTATCAATGGAACGCACTTTGATGATCGGCTGGGAGACGCCGGGCGGGATCTTGTCAAAATTCTCATACAGCTTGTTGTACGTTTTGACGATCGCGTCCTCTTCTTTTGTACCCACGTAGAAGCGGACGATGATCACGCTCATGCCGGGATGAGAAATGGAGTAGAGGTATTCCACGCCCGGAATTTCGCGCAGGAATTTTTCCATGGGGATGCTCACGCGCTGCTCCACTTCCTGCGGCGTGGCGCCGGGCATCTGCACCATGACGTCCAGCATGGGAACGATAATCTGCGGTTCTTCTTCGCGCGGCGTTTTCATGATTGCCAGCGCGCCAAGCAGCAGCGCAGCTACAACAGTCAGCGGCGTGAGCTTGGACTGGATGAAGGCCAGCGCGATTTTCCCGGCCAGGCGAAGCCGCGTCATCACCGCACCTCAATGTGTTTTCCGGCCAGGTCCCGTCCGCCGGGATCGGTAATGATGGTCTCCGCCGGCATCAGCCCGGAAAGCACTTCCACCTGATCCTCCGTCTGGGAGCCTAGAGTCACATAGCGCAGGGTAGCGATATTGCTCTCCGCCAGCACATACACGCTCTGCAACTGGCCGCGGTCCATTACGGCCGCACGAGGCACGGCAATGGCCTGCTTCTGTCCGCGTTTGAACCCTGCGCGGCCAAACAGGCCTGAGCGCAACGCAGGATTAGCAGGAAGATCCAGCTTCACCACAAAGCTGCGGCTCGCGGGGTCTGCGGCGGGCACGATCTGAACGATCTTCCCCGACAACGAGGAACCATCGAAGGCGTCAAAGTAAACCGGAATGCTCTCGCCCTGATGGACATATTTGAGATCGCGTTCGTCGACGGTGACTTCAAGCCGGTAATGTCCGGCCTCTTCCACCGTGAGCAGCGGCATGCCAGGCGTGGCGAGGGCGCCGGGATCAACGCGGCGCTCAGTAACCACACCATCAAAGGGCGCAAGAACACTGGTATAGCCGAGCAGGATTTTGTCCTGGTTCAGCGAGGCTGCGGCTTGTTCACGATTGGCGCGGGCAAGCGCAAGACGCGCGGTCGCGGAATCAAACTTCGACCTGGCTTGGTCGTATTCGCGCGCGCTGATGATCTCTTTTTTATAGAGGTAATCGAGACGGCCAAAATCTGATTTAGCCAGATCGAGATCGGATTGAGCCGACGCAATTTCATGCTCGGCTGCCTGCAGCGCAGCGGCTCCGCGGTCGGCAGAGGCACGAAATTGCGATGCATCCATGACAATCAACGCCTGACCGCGCCGGACCGCATCGCCTTCGCGCACGTTCACGGCGACTACGTTTGCCATGACTTGTGATGCCAGAGGAGCGGTCCGCCAGGAACGGACCGTGCCTGTTGCCTGCAGAATGTCCGCGACTGCTGTTTGTTGCACGCGCAGTGTATGCAAGCCGCTTACAGATTCGGGCGAGCTGGCAGCGACTTTACGCTCAGCACTGCATCCGGTGAGCCCCGCCAGGGCGAGAGCCAGAACCAGGATCCTGACTTTTCCATCCGTCGACATGTTGTGCCTCTCAGTTCCTGCTGCGCCCGTTGCGTCTTGTCTTGTGCTCGCCGGCAGGAGGCGCATTCATTTCCGCGAGGCGCGCGCGGGTGTGCTCAGTAGCGCTGTTACAGACCAGGTCGCAAAGCTTGAAAACCATGGGATCAGCAATGGAATAAAAAATGTTCAGGCCGTCACGGCGGCGGCAGATCAACCCGCCGTGGCAGAGCGCCTGCAGATGTTTGGAGATATTGGGCTGGCTGCTCTTCAGGGTGTCAACAATTTCATTGACGGGAAGCTCGCCTTCTTCCAGCAGTTGCAGGATGCGTAAGCGCATGGGTTCGCCCAGAAGCCGGAACCTCTGCGCCACAACTTCAGTCATGGTGTCGGTCAATCGGATTGGCAAACAGGCCTCCATAAGTAACTATATAACTATATATCTATATAGTTGTCAAGAAATTTATCTCCTTTCAGCTTCGCGATTTAGAGCTGCCCGAGTACGGACTGAAGCCTGCGGTTTGCCTCTTCCGCGATGGGAGCCAGTGCGGGATTGCCTACAAAATCCATCATCTTGCGGGCATCAATCACGGCAACTTCCACTCCAGCGCCTGTCTGGCGCAGCGTGACATTGCAGGGAAGGAGGAGACTGATCTCAGGTTCCATCTGCAGGGCCTTGTAAGCAAGCTGCGGATTGCAGGCGCCGAGGATCATCTGCCGGGGAAGTTCCACTCCCAGCTTCTCACCCAGCGCATTGCTGAGATTGATCTCGGCCTGCACTCCGAATCCTTCATATTGCAGTGCTGCTCGCACACGATCAAGGGTCTGATCAAACCCTGCATCCACGAGTTTTGAATATCCGTACTTGAGGGCTGTGCTTTGTGCCATAGGAAAAACCCCTTTTCCATAGTCTCAGCGGTGGATAAGTCTTTCACTGTGACCGCAATCACCCCAGAAGGTGATGGTTCACCCAGAGTTCCTGTGCGAAGTGCACGCTCAGCACGGGCTTTATAATGCGCGGATGGACGCAACGGAGGTGACGCGATGGCTGTTCGGACCGGAACCGGCGGACTCGGATCATCCGGGTCATCTGGTGTCGCGATGGATCTTCCTGCGTGCCCTGGGACTGATTTACTTTTCCGCGTTTTACTCGTTGCTTTTCCAGATCAAAGGGTTGATCGGTCCTGAAGGCATTCTACCGGCAAAAGAACTTATCGCCGCAGTACCAAACCTCTACCCCGGAATGTACCGTTTCTGGTTTGCGCCGACGCTTTTGTGGTTCTCCTCAAGCAATCACATGCTCATGCTGATCTGCTGGCTGGGTGTGGCCGCTTCGATAGCGGTGATCTTGAATCTTTGGCCGCGCACCACTCTGTTTGTATGTTTCGTGTGCTTTCTTTCCTTCATCGCTGCGGCGCAGGATTTCGCGTCGTACCAGTCGGACGGGATGCTGCTGGAGGCGGGCTTCATCTCGCTCTTCTTCGCGCCACCAGGATTGCGGCCGCGATTCGGCGCATCGCACCCCCCATCGCGTGCCAGTCTTTTCCTGCTGCGCTGGGAATGGTTCCGCATCTATTTCGAATCCGGCGTGGTCAAGCTGACGAGCGGCGATTATTCCTGGCGGCACCTGACGGCCATGGACGATTACTACCAGAACGGGCCCTTGCCAACCTGGGTCGGGTATTACGTGCAGCACTTGCCGCACGGGTTCCATGCGGCGACTGCGCTGATGACGCTGGTTGCCGAGCTCGTCTTGGTTTTCATGCTGTTCCTGCCAAGACGATGGAAGATCGTGTGTTTCTGCATTGTCACTCCCTTCCAGGCCGGCATCATCATTACGGCCAACTACACATTTCTCAACTACCTTGTGCTGTGCCTGGGCTTTCTGCTGCTGGATGACAAGTTCCTTCGGCGCTTTGTCCCGCAGCGCTGGCGAGCTGATCTGGACACTGTGCCGGTGGTAGAGGATTCAAAGCACTCAGGTGAAGAAAAGCAGTTTGCCCGTTTTGCTCCACTGCGCTGGCTGAAACTTACGGGAGCGATTCTGGCAGGGTGGTGCCTGATCATGGTTTTCTATGTCACCACCATTGGGGTGCTCGCCACTTTGCCAGTGGGTAATCCATTTCCGGAAGCTCCTGAACGT
>DASUBD010000296.1:0-4471 GCA_035763445.1 Candidatus Angelobacter sp. | reverse complement strand
CTGAAGGCGGCCATAGCACACCGTGGCACGGTAATGATTGACGTGATTTCACCCTGTGTGACCTTCAATGATCATGAGGGCTCAACCAAGTCATACAAGTACCTGAAAGATCACGATGAGCCGGTGCATGAAATAGGATTTGTTCCCAGCTTTGAGAGCATTGATGTGGATTACGACGCGGGCACAACAACTGCTGTGCGCCTCCATGACGGTTCGTCCCTGCGGCTGCGCAAGCTGGATCGCGACTACGATGCCACGGACAGGGTGAATGCGATCAAGGTCCTTACGGAAGCTCATGACAAAGGTGAGACGCTGACTGGCGTGTTCTACGTGAATCCGCAGGCGCCCACGTTCATTGATGTGCTTAATCTGGTGGACCAGCCTTTGGGACTGCTCCCTGAAGAAATGGTGCGCCCGCCAAAGCGCGTGCTGGACGAAGCAATGGAAGAGCTGCGGTAAAGATGACGTCTCCGCAGCTCGTCAATTTATAGATCAGAAACGGTGGCGGCGACCGGCTCCAGCAATCCCAGGTCCGCTGCAATCTGCTGCAGCTTAACCCGTGTCTCGCGTTTCACCGGAACCATGGGAAGACGATAAACTTCTTCCACTCTTCCCATCATCGCGACTACAGCTTTCACGGGCATGGGATTTGATTCCAGAAAATTTGCCTGCATCAAGGGCAGGTATTTGCGATGGATCTGGCGGGCTTTCTTCCAGTCATTATTGAGTGCTGCGGCAGTAAGCTCTGACATTTCCTTTGGGATTTCATTGGATGCCACAGAGATGATCCCCACGCCGCCAAGCGAGATTACAGGAAGCGTGACTGCGTCGTCGCCGGAGAACACCAGGAAGGTGTCAGGCACGTGATTGAATACTTCAGCAATCTGTCCGATATTTCCGCTTGCTTCCTTTACCGCAATGATATTTGGAATCTTCGCCAACCTTCCCAGCGTGGCCGGTTCAATGTTGGCGCTGGTCCGCCCGGGAACGTTGTAGAGGACCAGAGGCTTGTCTACTGCTTCTGCAATCGCCTTGAAATGCTGGTACTGGCCTTCCTGTGTCGGCTTGTTGTAGTAAGGAGATGCCGTCAGGATAGCGTCCACACCTTTACGTTTGTTCAGCTCGCGGGCTTTCTGTACAGCATCAGCAGTGTCGTTGGAAGTGGCTCCCGCTACAATGGGCACTCGCCCTGCGGCAACTTCTACAGTGATGTCAATCACGCGCAGCCACTCTTCTTTACTCAGCGTGGGCGTTTCACCGGTTGTGCCGCAAGGAACGAGGAAGTGAATTCCCGACTTAATCTGCCACTCGACGAGCTGGCCGAGCCGCTCCTGGTCAATGGTTTGGTCTTCACGAAAAGGCGTGATGAGCGCTGTACCGCAGCCTTGGAGTTTCATGGTGTTGTCTAGAATAACAAAATCGGGCGCGCACAGAACAGGTAAACGTCGCTTGCACTTTGTGCAATGTGCTTTTGGCCATTGGATTTGGCGAATTGAGCAAACAGAAGGGAAGAATCCCAATGGAGGGCGGGCTCTGTTTTTCAATTACCCAATTACCAGATTACCCAATTACCAAATCCTTAAAGTTGGTCCACAATCTCCTGAAACTCGTAAAATCCCGTCTTGCCTTTGATCCACTCGGCCGCGCGGACTGCGCCTTCGGCAAATCCAATGCGTGACTTGGCATCATGCGTCAGCAGAATGGTGTCATTGGCGGAATCCAGCATTACAAGGTGCATGCCAACAGTCTCACCTTCGCGGACCGAATTGATCTCCAGCTTCACGCCTGATTCTTCTTCCAGGATTTTCTGCAGCGTAACCGCGGTGCCGGAGGGCTTGTCTTTTTTGTGAACGTGGTGCCGTTCCAGGATGTTGCCGGAATACTGGTTCTTCAGGATGGGAGCAATCGCGCGTACAGCCTTGAAAAAAAAGTTCATACCCACTGAAAAATTTGAACCCAACACCAGCGCGGCTTCCCGCTCGTTGATCAGTTCACGAATGCTCGCGATATGCTGATACCATCCGGTTGTCCCCACCACCACCGGCACGCGCGCTTCAGCGCAGCGGATAATATTGGGGATCACGGCCTGCGGCGTGGTGAAGTCGATTACCGCGTCAATTTGCCGCAACAGCTCCAGAGTAAGGCCACGTCCGCCCGGATTTTCACTGCCGGACATGCAGCGGACCTGGTGTCCTCGATCTTGCGCCACTTCAGCGACCAACGCGCCGGTTTTTCCCCGGCCTAAAACGAGCAATTTCACGCGAAGACCTCTGAATCCACCTCAGTGAAGAAAACCTGGTGTAGACGCGACACTACTTTAGGCACGTCTGGTTCGTCAATCACAAAGCTGATGTTGATCTCTGAAGCTCCCTGGGAAATCATCTGTATGTTCACATCAGAGATCGCGCTGAAGACCTTGGCTGCAATGCCCGGTGTATTGCGAATATTTTCCCCCACCAGGCAGACGATGGCTTTGCGTCCCTCATATTTCACATCGGCCAACTTGCCCAGGTCAGCAGCAATAGCCGCAATGGATTCGTTGGAATCCACCGTGACAGACACGCTGACCTCTGAGGTGGAAACCATGTCCACTGGACAGCGATGATTTGCAAAAACTTCAAAGATGCTTTTCAGGAACCCGTGGGCCATCAGCATGCGCGTGGCCACCACGTCCACTACTGTGATCCTTTTTTTTGCGGCGATTGCCTTGAAAATAGTTTTGCTTTTGGGCGCCGTTGCCGTAATGCGCGTGCCCTCGCACCTGGGATTGCTGGAGTTCAGGATGAGGACAGGAATATTTTTGTGGATGGCCGGAAGCAGCGTGGCCGGATGCAACACCTTGGCGCCGAAATAGGCCAGTTCGGCGGCCTCTTCAAAGCTGATGGTCTTGATGCGCCGCGCCGCAGGACAGAGATTGGGATCGGTGGTCATCATGCCGTCCACGTCTGTCCAGATCTCAATGCGAGTTGCATTCAACCCAGCACCTACAATGGCGGCGCTGAAATCTGAGCCACCACGGCCCAGAGTGGTGGGAATTCCGCTGCGTGTTGCGGCAATGAAGCCGCCCATCACAGGCACTCTGCCTTTTTCCAGCAGGGGCTTGATGATTTCGGTGAGGCGCGCGTCTGTCTCTTCGAACTGCGGCACTGCCTTGCCAAAATTTTCATCGGTCACAATGCATTTGCGCGAGTCCACGTGACAAGCTTCAATGCCTCGCTGGGAAAAAGCTGCGGCGGCAATCTTGGATGATATCCGCTCGCCAAAGCCTGCAATCGTATCGGTGGTACGGAGCGTCAGTTCGCCCACTGCCACCACGCCGCGCAGCAACTCATCAAGGCCATTGAAGTCGGCTTCCAATTCCGGCGCAATCTGTTCAAAGGCATGAGCGCCCAGCAGATCAACAGCGGTGTTGTAGTGCCGTTCACGCGCTGCGCGAGAGAGTTCCAGTGCCTGGTCGCGGTTGCCGGCGCCGGCAGCGGCCGCCATGGCCAGAAGCTGGTCAGTAATTTTCGCCAGCGCGCTTACCACCACCACAGGTTTTTCTGCTCTTCGCTCGCGGACAATCGTCGCTACGCGGTCGATGGCCCGCGCATCCTGTACGGAGGTGCCGCCAAACTTCATCACGATCATGGCTGCACTCCGGCTCGCCGGCTCAATCGAGATATCCCTGCGCTTTTAGCAGTTCACCATTCAGAATGGCTGCGCCAGCGGCGCCACGAATTGTGTTGTGAGACAGGACAGTGAATCGCCAGTCGAATATGTTGCATGGACGGAGACGGCCCGCGACCGCAGACATGCCGTTTCCACGATCACGATCAAGGCGCGGCTGGGGACGATCAGGGGCAGGATCGTAGTACACCGGCTGTTCCGGCGCAGACGGCAGATTGAGCTTCTGCGGCGTGCACCGAAATTCGTTCCACGTGCCGATGATCTCTTCCGCACTGGCCTTCTTTCCGAGCTGCATCGAGACTGATTCCGTGTGACCATCTTCCACGGCGACACGATTGCAGTGCGCGCTCAGAAGAGTATCGGCGGGCATCACACGATCGCCGTTCAAAGTGCCCAGAAGCTTGCGCGATTCCGCTTCCATTTTCGGCTCTTCATTCGCGATATACGGAATCACATTCCCCACAATATCCAGAGACGGCACGCCGGGATAACCTGCGCCGCTCACGGCCTGCATAGTGGCAACAAAAATCTTCTCTATACCGAACCTGCGATGCAAGGGACCAAGCGCCAGCACCAGCCCAATCGCCGAGCAATTCGGGTTGGTCACCATGAAGCCGCCATTCTTCTTGTACCACTGCTGGGTCTTGATCAGTGCAGTGTGGTCAGCGTTTACTTCCGGAATCACCAGCGGAACATCTTCTGCCATGCGGAAGGCGCTGGAATTGGAAACAACTGCGCATCCGGCTTCGGCGAATTTGGGCTCAATCTCTTTGGCTGCCGTCGCGTCCAGGGCGGCAAATAC